>JACMKW010000492.1 GCA_014379885.1 Rhizobacter sp. | reverse complement strand
GCGTGCGTACTTGCTCAAGCCGATGAGGTTGGAGTATTCGTTGGGCAAGATGCCGACCCACACCCGGCCCATGATCGGGCACAGGTGGTGCGAGCAGGCGCTGCGCACGGTGAGCGGGCCCACGATCATCAACTCGTTCAGCCGCTCGACGTTGGGGAACTCGGTGACCGCCGGTATCGGCAGGTAGCGGCCGCGAAACACCTCGGTCAGGTACATCTTGGCCACGCGCTTGGCGGTTTCGTTGGTGTTGTGGTCGCTGTCGGTGTCGATCACCAGCGACTTCAGCACCTCCTGCATCTTGGCGGCTACCTCGTCGCGCAGTTCATCGATCTCGCCTTCGCGGATGAAGGCCGAGATGTTGTCGTTGGCGTGGTAACGGCGCTCCGCACCCACCAGCCGGTAACGGATGCGGTCGGAAGCACTCAGTTGTGCGAGCTCTGCTTCGCTTCTGAAGATCGGTGCGGTGGTGGCGCCGGGCATGGGCGGCTCCTGAGTGGGCTGGGGAGCGCCGATTGTGCCGGGTCATGTTTACCCCTCGCTCGATGGGTACATCGTGCGATCCGCCAGGGGGATGCGGGCCGGCTTGGGAGCGGCCCGGCGCTCGGCCCGCGGTCTGCCCCTCGCTCAATGGGTACATCGTGCGATCCCCCAGGGGATGCGGGCACCGTCAGGCGGCCAGCAGCACCCGGTCGCGCCCGGCGGTCTTGGCGCGGTACAGCATGTCGTCGGCGCGGGCGATGGTTTCCTGCATGGTCTCGCCTTCGCGGTGGGCGGTGATGCCACCCGAGAAGGTGACACGCAACTCAGGCCGCTCGCGCCAGGTCTCCACGCTGCCCAGGCGCTCACGCAGGCGTTCCACCACCCATTCGGCATCGGCGGGGTGGGTGTCGGGCAGCAGCAGCAAGAACTCTTCGCCACCCCAGCGCGTGAGCACATCGGTCTCGCGCAGCAAGGGCGTGGCATAGCGGGCCACGATGCGCAGCACCTCATCGCCCGCCGCGTGGCCCAGGGTGTCATTGACACGCTTGAAGTGATCGAGGTCGATGAGGCACAGGCACAGCGGCGCGCGTTCCTGCCATGAGCGTTTGGCTTCGATGGCCAGCAGGTCTTGCGCATGGCGCCGGTTGGGCAGGCCGGTCAACTCGTCACGGGTGGCGAGCACGCGGATGCGTTCCAGCGCTCCGCTCAGCTCACCTTTTTGTGCACGCAGATCGAAGCGCAAACGGCTGAGCTGGCCGGCGAGCGAGGCAATCGTGGGCAGCACCACGGCGCTGAAAAGAAAGTGCAACGCTTCGATCGGCACAGGAAAGAGTGGCGGCGCCATCAGCGTGCCCACTCCCATGGCCAGGCCGAGTGCGGCCACCGAAAACCAGCCCAGGCGTCGGCAGTCTCGGGGTGTGAGGATGAAGGCCCCGAAGATCAGCACCAGTGCCACGATCATCAGCAACATGCCGCGCACCGGCGGGTTGATCACATACGCCCCGGCCAGGGCGACGATGGCGAACACCATTTGTGCAACGGTGAGGGACGGGTCATCGAAACGCCGGCTGGCGCCGCTGCGGATGGCGGCATAAAAGCCGGCGACCACGAGGCTCAGAACCCCCACGTAGGCGAGCACCCCCTGCAGAGAAACGAAGTCGCTCCAGGTGGACACGTACAGCTGCACCAGCAGGCTGAACGCATACACGCTGGCACTCAGCAGGTAGCGGCTCAAGTGCCGGCGCTGGCGAGGTTCGGTTCCGAGCATGAGCCGGCCGACGGAGGTGAAAAACGGGTGTGACATGGCAAGCCCGCCCCAGAAAACTGGCATGGCGCGGCATGCCAGGGTTATCGGCCGCGCACGCCCCGACTTGAGCCCGAGGCAGGCTGCTGACACAACGCTGTCAGCATGCCCCGCGCAGCATCACGTCTCCCCACAACCACTTTCAACAACAGGAGAGATTCACATGGCCCAACACACCCAACACCACGCAGTGAACTGGTTCGAGATTCCCGTAAAAGACATGAGCCGCGCCCAGGCTTTCTATGAAAAGCTGCTCGCTGCGAAGCTGAACCGCGAAACCATGGGCGAACACACCATGGCGATCTTCCCGTGCGATGACAACGCGGTCGGCGGCTGCCTGCTGACGGGCACCGGCACACCCGAACCCTCGACCCAGGGCGCGCTCGTGTACCTCAACGCCAAGCCCTCGCTCGACGCCGTGCTGGCCCGTGTGGAAGCGGCCGGCGGCCGCATCACCACACCCAAGGTGCAGCTGCCCGGTGACATGGGCGTGTTCGCCCACATCACCGACACCGAAGGCAACCGCCTCGGCCTGCACGCCCTCGCGTAGCATGCCGATTCAGCGCTCGAAGGAGATCGACATGAAGCTTGGCTACACCATCGTCTACGTGAACGACGTTGCCGCGTCGCTCGGCTTCTTCGAGCGTGCCTTCGGGCTGCCGCGCCGCTTTCTGCACGAGAGCGGCGCCTACGGCGAAGTGGAAACCGGTGCCACCGCGCTGGGTTTTGCGCAGCACGCCACGGCACGCGGCAACCTCGGCCTTGACTACGTAGCGGCCGATGCCTCCAAGTCGCCGCTGGGCATGGAGCTCGGCCTCGTCACCGACGATGTGGCCGCTGCCTGCAAGAAGGCTGTGGAGGCCGGTGCCACCCTGCTGTCAGCACCCGTCACCAAACCCTGGGGCCAGACCGTCGCGTACGTGCGCTGCCCGGACGGCACGCTCGTCGAGCTGTGCACCGAACTCAAAGGGTGAACACCACCATGGACGATGTTTCCAACGAACG
>JACMKW010000491.1 GCA_014379885.1 Rhizobacter sp. | reverse complement strand
TGGGCTTGTGCACATAAAACTCGTCAGGGTTCACGGCGCCCTGCACCACCGTCTCGCCCAGGCCATAGCTGGAGGTGATGAAGACCACGTCCTCAAAGCCGCTTTCGGTGTCGATGGTGAACATGACTCCCGCGGCCCCCAGATCCGAACGCACCATGCGCTGCACACCGGCCGACAAGGCCACGTCGGTGTGCGCAAAGCCCTTGTGCACGCGGTAGCTGATGGCGCGGTCGTTGTAGAGGCTTGCGAACACCTCTTTCATCTTGTGGAGCACGTCGTCGATGCCGACCACGTTGAGAAAGGTCTCTTGCTGGCCGGCAAAGCTGGCGTCGGGCAGGTCTTCGGCGGTGGCCGAGGAGCGCACCGCGAACGAAGCACCCGGGCTGCTTGCAGTGAGCTTGACGAACTCTGCTGCGATCGCAGTCTGAAGGTCAGCAGGGAACGGTGTTTCTTCGACCCACTTGCGGATCTCGGCACCAGCCGCGGCCAGCGCGCGCACGTCATCGGTGTTCAAGACCGCCAAGCGCGCATTGATCTTGTCGGCCAGGCCGTTGTGAGCGAGGAATTGGCGGAACGCATGCGCCGTGGTCGCAAAGCCCCCCGGCACACGCACACCAGAAGCGGCCAGCTGGCTGATCATTTCGCCGAGGGATGCGTTCTTGCCGCCAACCGACTCGACGTCGGTCATCCTCAGGTGTTCAAACGGCACGACCAGGGCGGTCGCCAGATTGGTGGGTGACATGGGAAAACTCCGTGATGTTGAAAAACCGGGTGTTCCCAGCAGGACCGCGAACCCGAAAGAGGCTCAAGCGTGTGCTGCGCAGTCCGCTGCTGTGCGAATTCTTGTGGGTGAGCGGGGGGCAGCATAAGGCGACTGGGAAGAGTCAAAACGATTCTACGAGCGATTTGCCTATGATCGGCCTTCGCATGACATTGGCCCATCCCTATGCCGAACCGCACCGTCTACTTTGTCTCTGATGGCACCGGCATCACCGCCGAAACCTTCGGCAACTCCATACTCGCCCAATTCCCGGGCAAGCCGCGACACGTGCGCCGGCCTTTCATCGACACCGCCGACAAGGCCCACCAGGTGGTGCGTGAAATCAACCACTCGGCCGAGATCGAAGGTGTAAAGCCCGTGGTCTTTCTGACCCTTGTCGAGCCGGAGTTGCTGCAGATCCTCAAGGACAGCAAGGGCTTCGTGCTCGACATGTTCAACACCTTCATCGAGCCGCTGGAGGCCGAATTTGGTGTCACCTCCAACCACCGTGTAGGGCGTTTCACCGATGTGTCGAAGAGCCAGGAATACACCGACCGTATCGAGGCCATCAACTTCTCGCTGGCGCACGACGACGGGCAGTCGGCCAAGAACTTGGAACATGCCGATGTGATCCTGGTCGGCGTGAGCCGCAGCGGCAAGACCCCCACCTCGTTGTATCTCGCCATGCAGCATGGCATCAAGGCGGCCAACTATCCGCTGATCCCGGAAGACTTCGATCGCAACGAGATACCGCGCAGCCTGGCGCCGCACAAGAAGAAGTGCTTCGGCCTCACCATCGCGCCGGAGCGGCTGTCGGAGATTCGCAATGAGCGGCGGCCCAACAGCAAGTATTCGAGCCTGGAGAACTGCCGCCACGAAGTGAACGAGGCCGAGGCGATGATGCGGCGTGAAGGCATCTCGTGGTTGTCTTCCACGCACAAGTCGATTGAAGAGATCGCGACCACCATCTTGCGCGACATCCGGCCCGACCGGTTGATGTACTAAAGGCGCTGGCGGGCTGATTCGTAGAGGCAGACGGCCGTAGCGGCGGCGACGTTCAGCGACTCTTCGCCGCCGGGCTGCGGAATGCGCAGCGTTTGGGCGCAGCGTTGCATCAATGCCGCTGACACTCCTTGCCCTTCGTGACCCATCACCCAGGCGCAAGGCCACGGCAACGCGACCTGATGGATGGACTGGCTAGCATGCGAGCTGGTGGCCAACAAGGGAATCTCAAGCTCGGCCACCAGCGCTTCGTCGGCCACCTCAATCAGGTTCAGCCCAAAATGTGCACCCATGCCGGCGCGCAAGACCTTCGGTGACCACAGCGCTGCGGTGCCTTTGACAGCAATCACCTGGGTGAAGCCGAATGCCGCAGCGCTGCGCATGATGGTGCCCACGTTGCCGGCGTCCTGCAGGCGATCGAGCACCACGGTCGCGGCATCGGGCCGCAAGACGCCCTGCCCTTGCCACGTCACGGCAAACGCAAGCGGCACAGATGACTCCAGCGTGCTCAGGCCCGCCATCAAGGCCTGCGGAATCACCGCCACCGCATCGGCACGGCTTGCCAGTTCGCGCAGCTCGGGCATCTCCCATGCGGCTTCGGTGATTACGGCCTGCGTAGCCGCACCGCCACGTTGGAGGAAGGCGGCGCAGAGATGGTCACCCTCGATCCACACCTCGCCTTGCTTGCGGTATGCGGCCGGGTCGCCCCCGAGCTTGCGAAGGCGCACGAGCAACGGGTTGTCACGCGAGCTGATCGCCTTGACGGCTGCCACCTCAGGCCACCCGCACCAGCACCTCGCGCACCGGCGCGAACGAACGGCGATGGTGCGCACACGCGCCGTGCATGCGCAAGGCGGCCAGATGCTCGGGCGTCGGGTAGCCCTTGTGGCCGTCGAAACCGTATTGCGGGTGCTGCTCGTGCAGAGTCAGGCACAACCGGTCGCGGTAGACCTTGGCCAGGATGGACGCGGCCGAGATGGCTTGCACCTTGGCGTCGCCCTGCACGATGGCTTCTGCGGCGATTCTGAGCACCGGCAGGCGGTTGCCGTCGACAAGCACCTTGCCGGGCTTGAGCCGCAGGCCCTCGACCGCACGGCGCATGGCCAGCATCGTGGCCTGCAAGATGTTCAGCGTGTCGATCTCTTCCACCGAGGCTTCGGCAATGGCGCAGCACAAGGCCTTGGCCCGGATCTCGTCGAACAGGCGCTCGCGCGTGGCTGGCGAGAGCTTCTTGGAGTCGTTCAGGCCCTTGATCGGCGACAGGTCGTCGAGGATCACCGCGGCAGCCACCACCGGCCCGGCCAGCGGCCCGCGGCCGGCTTCGTCCACCCCGGCGATGAGGCCGATGACGTCGAAGCGCAAGCCGAGTTGCTCAGGCGTGGAGGATTTTCTGGATGGCATCGGTCGCGGCTTGCGCGGTGTTGCAGCGCAGCTGTTGGTGCAAGGTCTGGAAGCGCTGGCTGAGCGCGTCGCAAGCTGCAGGATTGTCCAGCCATTGGAAGGCGGCCTGCGCGAGTTTTTGTGGGGTCGCCTGCTCCTGCAACAGCTCGGGCACGGCGAAATCCTGCAGCAAGATGTTGGGCAGGCCCACCCAGGGTTGGTAGGCCATGCGCTTCATCATCTGCCAGCTGATCCAATTCATCGCATAGGTGATGACCATGGGGCGCTTGAAGAGCGCGGCCTCCAGCGTGGCGGTGCCGCTGGCCACCAGGGTCACGTCGCAGGCGGCGAGCGCTTCGTGTGACTGGCCATTGAGCAACGCCACCCCGGCCGTTGGTGCGTGCAGCGCCAGCATGGGTTCTACGAGCGGGCGCAAGCCGGGCACGACGGGCAGAACAAACCGCAGCGCCGGCCGCTCCTTGTGCATCAGCTGCGCGGCAGCCAACAGCCGCGGTGCGATGTGCTCAACCTCGGAGCGGCGACTGCCTGGCAGCAATGCGACAACTTGGTCGCCAACAGCGAGGCCGAGCTTCAGGCGGCTGGCATCGCGCGGCACGTCAAGGGAAATTGCATCAGCCAACGGGTGCCCCACGTAGCTCGCGGAAATGCCGTGCTTCGCGTAGATGGCCGGCTCGAACGGGAAGATGCACAACACATGGTCAGCCGCTGCGCGAATCTGCTCGATGCGGTTTCCACGCCACGCCCAGATCGATGGGCTGATGAAGTGGATGGTCTTGATGCCTTGCTGCTTGAGCCGGGTTTCCAGGCCGAGGTTGAAATCGGGGGCGTCGACACCAATGAACGCATCGGGGCGCTCCTGCAGCAAGCGATCGCCGAGCGCGTTGCGGATGCCGACGAGCTCGCGATAGTGGCGCAGCACCTCCACATAGCCGCGCACCGCCAGCTTCTCGTGGGGCCACCAGGCGTCGAACCCATGTTCGGCCATGCGGGGGCCGCCGATACCGACCGTGCGCAGCTGCGGCCAGCGGGCTTTCAGGCCACCGAGCAACAAGCCGGCCAGCAGGTCGCCGGAGGCTTCACCGGCCACCATCGCCAGGCGAGGGGCCTGTGCCTCGCTCATCGCGGCTCAGCGCACCAGGCCACGGGTGGAAGCCGCAAGGAAGTCGAGCAGCGTCTGGATGTCCTCGTCGCCCCCCTGCCCCCGCAGCGCCTCGACCTCGACCTTGGCCTGCTCCAGCGTAGCGCCGCTGCGAAAGATGAGCTTGTGCATCTGGCGGATGAGGCGCTGGCGCTCGTCGCTGAAACCGCGCCGCTTGAGGCCGGTGAGGTTGACGGCGCGCACAGCCAGGGGGTTGCCGTCGGCCGTCATGAAGGGCGCCACGTCTTGCGCAACGTGCGCCTGGAACCCGATCATCGCGTGCGCCCCCACGTGCACGAACTGGTGCACGCCCGACAGCCCGCCGATCACGGCCCAGTCGCCTACATGCACATGGCCCGCCAGCGTCACGTTGTTGACGAGCACGGTGTGGTCGCCCACACGAACATCGTGGGCGACGTGCACATAGGCCATGATCCAGTTGTCGCTGCCGATGCGGGTGATGCCCTGTTCCTTGAACGTGCCGGTGTTGAAGGTGCAGAACTCGCGGATGGTGTTGCGGTCGCCGACCACGAGCTCGGTGATCTCGCCGCTATGCGACATGTCTTGCGGCATCGCACCGATCGAGCTGAACTGGTAGAAGCGGTTGTCGCGGCCGATGGTGGTCCGCCCTTCGATCACGCAGTGCGCGCCGATCGTCGTGCCCTCGCCGACCCGCACATGCGGGCCGATCACGGCATAGGGCCCCACGCTCACCGACGCGGCGAGTTCGGCTTTCGAGTCAATGATGGCAGTCGGGTGAATGCTGGCCATGGCACAAGCCTCCGCTCGGTCAGGAGATCTGGGTCAAGAGATGCGACGCATGGTGCAGGTCAGGTCAGCCTCCACGGCCACTTCTTCACCCACCAGCCCACGAGCCTTGAACTTGCACACGCCGGCTTTCATGCGGTCGAGCGTCACATCCAGGATGAGCTGGTCGCCGGGCTCTACCGGCCGCTTGAAGCGCGCAGCGTCAATGCCGGCGAAGTAAAAAACGGTCTGGTCGTCCAGCGTGATCTCAAGCGTCTCGATGGCCAGGATGGCCGCTGCCTGCGCCAGCGCTTCGAGCATCAACACGCCCGGCATCACCGGGCGGTGTGGAAAGTGGCCGTTGAAGTAAGGCTCGTTGATGCTGACGTTTTTGAGCGCCGTGATGCGTTTGTTTTTTTCGAGCGAGATCACGCGATCCACCAGCAGGATGGGGTAACGATGCGGCAGCTTCTTGAGAATCTGGTGGATGTCCATCATGGTCAGTTTGTCTTCTTTTCAAGAGCCAGCAGGCGTGCTCGCAAGGCATGCAAATTGCGCAAGGTGGCCGCGTTCTTTTCCCATGACGCATTGTCGTCGATGGGGAACACGCCGCTGTACTGCCCCGGCTTCAGGATCGAGCGTGTCACCACGCTGGCAGCCGAGATGACCACCCCATCAGCCAGGCTCAGATGCCCGAGGATCACCGCACCGCCGCCGACCGCGCAGCGCGCGCCGATCTTGGCGCTGCCGGCCACACCCACGCAGCCCGAGAGCACCGTGTGTGCGCCGACGCGCACGCCATGCGCGATCTGCACCAGGTTGTCGAGCTTGACGCCATCTTCGAGCACCGTGTCTTCGAGTGCACCGCGGTCGATGCAGGTGTTGGCGCCGATTTCCACGTCATGGCCGATGCGCACACCACCCAGCTGTTCGATCTTCTCGTAGCCCGCAGCCGTGGGCGCAAAACCGAAACCGTCGGCCCCGATCACCACGCCGCTGTGAACGATGCCGCGGTCACCGATGTGGCAGCCTGCATACAGCGTGACGTGCGCCGCCAGCCGAGTGCCGCGGCCAACGCTCGAACCTCGCCCGATGACGCAATGTGACCCGATGACAGCGCCCTCACCCACCGTAGCCAGCGCTTCGACCACCACCAGCGGGCCAATGCTGGCGCTGGGGTCGATGGAGGCCGAGGCATCGATTACCGCGCTCGAATGGATGCCCGGCTGCGCGGCGGGCCGCGACCTGCCCACCCACCACTGGGTGAGCCTGGCAAACGACGCGTAGGGATCGGCCGCGATCAAGGCGGCGCCGCGCGCCATCGCGGCATCTCGCATCGACGGGCCGACGATCACGCAGCCCGCTTGCGACAAAGCCAACTGAGCCTGGTATCTGGGGTTGGAGAGGAACGAAATGGTGGAAGGCGTTGCGCCTTCCAGTGGGCCGATGCGGGTGATGCGAAGGCCCGCGTCGCCGATCAGTTCGCCGCCGAGGTGCGCGGCGATTTCACCCAGCGTGGCCTCGGCCACCTGTCACTTTCCGCCCTGGGCGTTGAGGGCCTTGATCACTTTTTCAGTGATGTCGACGCGGGGGCTCGCAATGATGACGCCCTCGGAGACGATCAGGTCGAACTTCTCCTGGTCGGCGATCTGCTTGATGACCTTCTGGGCACGGTCAAACAGCGAGGTCATTTCTTCGTTGCGGCGCTGGGTGACGTCTTCCTGGTACTCGCGGCGCTTGCGCTGGAACTCGCGGTCCTGGTCGATCAGCTCGCGCTGGCGGCGAACCCGCTCCGACTCAGTCAGCATCGGGCTTTCCTTGTCGAGCTTGTCGGCCGCGGCCTTGAGCTTGGCGCCCAGTTCGGCAATTTCCTTGTCGCGCTTGCTGATTTCAGCTTCCAGCTTGACCGACGCGGCCCGCGCCGGCACGGCCTCGCGCATCAGCTTGTCGCTGTTGACATAGCCAATCTTCAGTTCCTGCGCCTGCGCGCTCCACGCGGCCAAGGCCAGGCAGGTGGCTGACACCATGGACTTGATAAGTGAGCTGTTCATCAGAACGCAGTCCCGATCTGAAATTGCAGACGCTGGATTCTATCTGTTGAGACGTATTGGATCGGCTTGCCGTAGCTGAGCTTCAAAGGCCCGACCGGCGAGACCCAACTCAAGCCCAGGCCGGCGGAAACACGCAGCGGGTCGGGCTTGTTGGGTGTGAGGTCGCCCCACACGTTGCCGGCGTCGAGGTAGGCAAAGATACGCAAGGTGCGGTCGTTGCCGGCGCCGGGCACCGGCAGGTACAACTCACTGTTCAGGTTCAAGCGGCGCGTGCCGCCGGTGTAGCCGCCCAGGGCATCCACCGGGCCTAAGGTCCCCTGGTCGAAGGCCCGCACCGTGCCCAGGCCGCCGCCATAGAAGTTCTTGAAGATGGGGTACGGGCGGCCCAGCACGCCAGTGCCGTAACCCACTTCGGCGTTGAAGGCGAAGGTGTATTTCTTGGTCAGCGGCCAATACTGCTGGTACTGCAGGTTGGTTCGCAGATAGCGGGTGTCGCCGCCGGCACCCCATTCCACGTTGACACGCTGGTAGCGGCCTTCATTGGGCACCAATGCGCTGTCGCGGCCATCACGTGTCCAGCCCATGGTGATCGGAACCGAACTGCTCTTGGTTCCGAAAGTGGCCGTCTGAATGAAATAGTTGTTAGGCAGACTCGTGGTGCCGCGGATGTCGGTACGCTCGTAACCAATGCCGAAGTACACCGTGTCGTACTCGCTGAACGGCACCCCGAAACGGATCGACGCGCCGGGTGTCACAAGTTCGTACTCTTCACCCTGGCTGTTGATGGGCTTTTGGGTTCGGTAGAACACATCGAAGGCACGCGAGATGCCGTCGATCGTGAAATACGGATCAACCGCGCTCACCACCAGAGTGCGGGCCGATTTACTGGTGTTGACGTCGATGCCCAGGTAGTTGCCAGTACCGAACACGTTGTCTTGCCGAATCGATGCCGACAGCGCCAGTTTGTCGGCGCTCGAAAAACCAGCGCCCAGCGACAGGTTGCCGGTGGGCTTTTCCGTCACCGTCATGGTGAGGTCGACCTGGTCTTGCGCACCGGGCACTTCGTTGGTTTCGATGCCCACATCCTTGAAGTAGCCCAACCGATCAACCCGGTCACGTGACAGCTTGATGCGCTGGCCGTCATACCAGGACGACTCGAACTGGCGGAACTCGCGGCGAACCACTTCGTCACGCGTGCGGCTGTTGCCAGCCACATTGATGCGCCGCACATAAACCCGCCGCGCAGGATCCGCGACCAGGGCGACCACCACTTGGCCGGTGGCGCGATCGATCTCGGGGCGGGCCTCGACGCGCGCAAATGCGTAGCCGTAGGTGCCGAAGCGGTCGGTGAAGGCCTTGGTCGTTTCAGCCACCGACTCGGCACGGTAAGGCTCGCCGGGGCGAATGGTCACCAATCGCTTGAAGTCTTCTTCCTTGCCCAGGAAATCGCCTTCGAGCTTGACCGCCGTGACGGTGTACGGCTGGCCTTCCTTGATGGTGACGGTGATGGTGATGTCTTGCTTGTCGCCCGAGATCGCCACCTGCGTCGACTCAACCGCAAACTCGAGGTAACCCCGGTTCAGGTAATAGGCACGCAGCGTTTCCAGATCGGCGGTCAGCTTGGAGCGCGAATAGCGGTCGGCCTTGGTGTACCAGTTGAGCCAGCCACCGTCGTTCAGGTCGAACAACCCCTTGAGGGTACTTTCCGAGAAGGCCTTGTTGCCAAGAATACGGATCTCGCCGATGTGCGACGCACCACCTTCGGTGATGGTGAAGGTCACATTCACGCGGTTGCGCTCTTGCGGCGTGACCGTGGTGACCACCTCGGCCGCATAGAGGCTGCGCGTGAGGTATTGGCGTTTCAGTTCCTGCTCGGCGCGGTCGGCCAGGGCCTTGTCAAACGGCAGGCCATCGCCAATGCCGAAGTCCTTGAGGGACTTGATGAGCACGTCTTTGTCGAATTCTTTCAGACCGGCGAAATCGATGTTGGCGATGACCGAACGTTCGTCGACGATCACCACGACCACGTCGCCATCGACTTCAACACGCACGTCCTTGAACAGACCGGTGGCGAACAGCGCGCGCAAGGCGGCCGCGCCTTTCTCGTCGTTGTAGGTGTCGCCGATGCGAAACGGCAGTGATGCAAACACGGTGCCGGCATCAGAACGCTGCAGGCCCTCGACACGAATGTCTTTCAGCACAAAAGGCGTCACGGCCCAGGCGGAACCCGCGTGCAGAGCAGCAGCCAGCGCGATCGACAAAACGGTCGGGCGCAGAAAAGACGAGGGGGAGTGAGACGAGACAGGGGAAGTGCGCATGCAGTATTCAGTGCAGGCCCAGGAGGCGGGCCACATCGTTGTAGAGAGCGAGCGACGTCATCATGAGCATGATGGCCACTCCGCCGCGCTGCAGCCGCTCAAGCCACGCATCTGAGAGAGGCTGCCCTGTCACCGCTTCGAAAAGATAATACATCAGGTGTCCGCCATCGAGCACCGGCAGCGGCAGCAGGTTCAGCACACCCAGACCCACGCTGACGACCGCCAAAAACCCAAGGTAATAGGCCAGGCCGAGCCGCACCGACTGGCCCGCGTAATCAGCGATCGTCAGTGGGCCGCTCAGATTCTTGAAGGAAGCCTGGCCGATCAACATGCGCCCCAGCATGCGCACGGTCAGGCTCGACACCTCCCAGGTGCGGGACACGGCATGCGACAAACCATCCCAGGGGCCGTACTGCACCGTCACCATTTCAGGAGGTTTGCCGAGTGAAGCCTCGATGCGCCCGATGCGTTTCTCGCCCTCGGCCACCACCGCAGGCTGCACGCTGATGTCAATCAGCCGGCCGTCGCGCTGCACTTGCCAAAGCATCGGCTTGGGTGAGGTTTGCGCCGCGCTGTCGCGAATGAGCTGGCGCAGTTGATCGCTGTCGCGCATGTCGACGCCGTCGACACGTCGCACCAGGTCGCCATCGCGCAGACCGGCCTTCGCGCCGGCGCCGCCTGGCTTCACCTGTGCCAGCAGTGCCGTATCGCCGCTGTAGGGCGCACCAAGGCCAATGCTCATCAAGAGCTTGGCATCGATGTCCTTGGCGTTCAGGGTGTCGAGCTCCAATACGGCGACGCGCTGGCCCCGGCCTTCGCCGTCACTCACCATCAAGTGCAGGCGTTGCCCGCGCAGCACCGATTGCGTCACTTCCCAGCGCAGGTCGGTCATCGAGCGAACGTCTTCCCACTGCTCGCCGTCGTGTGAATACGCGCGCACCAGATCCCCTGCCCGCAAACCAGCGCGCTCGGCCAGGCTCGCGGCCACCGGCGCACCAAACCTTGCTTTGGGCTCGTCTACACCGATCCAGTGTTGCGCCGCGTAAAGCACGATGGCCAGCAGCAGGTTGGCGACAGGCCCTGCCGCCACCACCGCTGCACGCTGCCACAAGGGCTTGCGGTTGAACGCCATCGAGAGCTCGTGGGGTGCCACCGCGCCCTCACGCTCGTCGAGCATGCGCACATAGCCGCCCAGCGGCAGCGCCGAAATCACGAACTCGGTGCCTCCGGGCGTGGGCTGCCGGCGCCAAATCACCCTGCCAAAACCCACTGAAAAGCGCAGCACCTTCACACCACAAGCCACCGCCACGCGGTAGTGCCCGTATTCGTGGATCACGATCAGCACGCCCAGCGTGACGAAGAAGGCGAGGATGGTGATCATGCGTGGCTCAGTCTCGTCACCAGTTGTTCTGCAGCACGGCGAGCGAGCGCATCAAGTGCCAACAAGCCGTCGACGGAACGGCAGGCATCAGTTTCGGGGGTGACGGCGTCCAGCGTGCGGGCATTGACGCTGTGAATCTGATCGAAGCGGATGGTTCCCGCCAGGAACGCCGACACCGCCACTTCGTTCGCGGCATTCAGCACCGCGGTGCTGCCTTCAGCCCCGCGCAAGGTGTCCCACGCGAGTTGCAGGCCGGGGTAGCGCTGCATGTCGGCGGGCTCGAACTGCAGACTCGCCAGGCGCGTGAAGTCGAGCGCGGCCGCACCCGATTCAATGCGTTCCGGGAACGACAGCCCGTAGGCAATGGGCACACGCATGTCGGGCGTGCCGAGTTGTGCCAGCACCGAGTTGTCGCGGCACACCACCATCGAGTGGATGATGCTTTGCGGGTGGATGACCACGCGGATCTGCTCGGGAGTGAGATCGAACAACCAGCGCGCCTCGATCACTTCGAGCGCCTTGTTCATCATGGTGGCCGAGTCGACCGAAATCTTGCGCCCCATCACCCAGTTCGGGTGGGCGCAGGCTTCATCGGGCGTGACACTGGCGAGGCTCGCCGGGTCGCGCTGGCGAAACGGCCCACCCGAGGCCGTGAGCACGATGTGATCAATCCGGTCGCGCCAGCTGCCACGGTCTTCAGGCAGGCATTGAAAGATCGCCGAGTGCTCGCTGTCGATGGGCAAGAGCGTGGCGCCACCTTCACGCACTGCCTGCATGAACAGCGCACCACCGACCACCAGCGCCTCTTTGTTGGCCAGCAGCAGCCGCTTGCCCGCGCGCGCTGCGGCCATGCAGGGTTGCAGGCCTGCGGCACCAACGATCGAGGCCATAACGGCGTCTACATCGGGGTGCGCGGCAATCAACGACAACGACGCCGCACCTTCCAACACCTCGGTGCGCAAACCAGCGGCGCGCAACCCGTCACGCAGCAGCTTGGCCTGAGCCGCCTGCGGCACCACGGCAAAACGCGGTTGCCAGTCGATGCATTGCGCCAACAAGGTGTCGACGCGGCTGTTCGCGCTCAGGGCGAACACCTCGTAGCGGCCGCGGTGGCGTGACATCACGTCGAGCGTGTTGCCACCCACGCTGCCGGTGGAACCAAGGATGCACACACGCTGGCGGGCCATGGTGTGTTCAGGCACGGCCGTCACAGCGTGCTCAGCGCCATCGCGATAGGAAACACCGGCAAGAGAGCATCGACACGGTCGAGCACACCACCATGGCCGGGCAACAAGCCGCTGCTGTCCTTGGCCCCGGCACTGCGCTTGACAAGCGATTCCACCAGATCACCGACCACGCTCATCGCACTCAGGAACACCAGGACCAGCATCAGGCCCGGCACGCCGAAGCGTTCGAGCAGCACGATGAAGAGGCTTGCCGAGTCCAGCTGCGGCAGGTTCCAGTAACGATCCGCCTGAATCCAGGCCAGCGCCAGCAACTGAACGCCCACCATGCCGCTCCACACACCTTCCCAGCTCTTGCCGGGGCTGATGGCCAGGGCCAGTTTGCGTCGCCCGAAGGCCTTGCCCCCGAAGTAGGCCGCGATGTCGGCGACCCACACGAGGCAGAAGATCGAAAGAATGAAATTGATGCCCGTGGCCTTGGCGCTGGACAAGGCCAGCCACGCCGTCCAAATGGCGGCCAGCCCAAGCAGCCAGCGCGCCACGCGCGGCAGCGTGTGCCATGAGCCCGGCCCGACCTTCAGCGCCAGAGCCCCGCCCAGCACCCACACGCCAAACGCAACCCACCACGCAATGCTGGGCCCCACCCGCACCCAGCCTGCAGCAAAAGCCAGCCCACAGGCCACGGCCATGGCAACCCCCATGCCCACGGCCAGCGTCGAAGAAGCCGAATTGAGGCGCGCCCATTCCCAGGCGGCCGCGCCCGCCATCAACAGCATCAGCAGTGCAAACGGCCAGGCCATGGGCGCAAAGAGTGCCGGCAACATCAAGGCCAACAAGATCAGGGCGGTGATGACACGTTGCTTCAGCATGCTCAGACCTTTGCCGCCACAAGCGCTTCGGCGGAAGAAACCAGACCGAAACGGCGGTCGCGCCGGGCGAAGTCGGCCAGCGCCGCGTTCAGCTCGGCCTCGCCGAAGTCGGGCCACAGGCAATCGCTGAAGACCAATTCGGAATACGCCACCTGCCACAGCAGGAAGTTGCTGATGCGCACCTCGCCACCGGTGCGGATGAAGAGATCTGGGTCAGGCGCGAAGCTCATGGCCATCAGGCGGGACAGCGTGGCTTCGTCGAGCGACGCGGCCGGCACGCCGGTCTCGATGGCCTGGCGGCAGGCCTGCACCACATCCCAGCGCCCACCGTAGTTGAAGGCCACTGACAGGTTGATGCGGGTGTTGTGTTGCGTTGTCTGTTCGGCCTGGTCCCAGGCAGCGCGAACCTTGTCGGACACTTGGGATCGGTCACCGACGATGCGGATGCGAACACCCTCACCCGCCAGTTTGGCCAGGTATTTCGACACCGCCACCAGCACCAGGCTCATCAGGCCCGACACCTCTTCGGTGGGGCGCTTCCAGTTTTCAGAGGAGAACGCAAACACCGTGAGGTATTCGATGCCCCGATCGGCGCAGGCCTGCACGGTGCGCACCAGCGCATCGACGCCCTGCTTGTGGCCGAAAAAGCGCGGCATGAAACGCTTCTTGGCCCAACGGCCGTTGCCATCCATGACGATGGCCACATGGCGTGGAATGCGGGATGCGGCGTCCACGGAGGCGGAGGGAATCAACGACAAGGGAAAGGGAATGGTGATCTTGGCCGCATCAAACGGCCATGATCTCCGTTTCCTTGGCTGAAATCATGCGGTCGATTTCCGCGATCACGCGGTCGGTGAGTTTTTGCACCTCGTCGAGCGAGCGGCGCTCGTCGTCGTCAGTGATTTCCTTGTCTTTCAGCAGCTTCTTGGCCTGGTCGTTGCCATCGCGGCGCAGGTTGCGCACCGCGATCTTGGCGTCTTCGCCGGCACTGCGAACAACCTTAGTCAGGTCGCGCCGACGCTCTTCAGAGAGAGCGGGCATCGGCACGCGCAGCAGGTCACCCTGGGTGGCCGGGTTCAAGCCCAGATCAGATTCGCGAATGGCCTTTTCGATCTTGGCCCCCATGCCCTTCTCCCAGGGCTGCACGCTGATCGTGCGGGCGTCGAGCAAGGTCACGTTGGCCACCTGGCTGATGGGAACCATCGAGCCGTAGTAGTCGACCTGCACCTGGTCCAGGATGCCGGGGTGGGCCCGCCCGGTGCGGATCTTCTGCAATTCGCCTCTGAACGATTCGATCGACTTGGCCATCTTCTCTTCGGCCGTCTTGCGGATGTCTGCAATGCTCATGTGATTGCTCCTCGAATTAAACGTGGACGAGCGTGCCTTCGTCCTCGCCCATCACCACGCGCTTCAGTGCACCGGCCTTGAAGATGCTGAACACCTTGATCGGCAGCTTCTGGTCGCGGCACAGCGCGAACGCAGTGGCATCCAGCACCTGCAGGTTGCGCATGATGGCTTCATCGAAGCTGACG
>JACMKW010000053.1 GCA_014379885.1 Rhizobacter sp. | reverse complement strand
GGACAGTTTTTGCCGGGTTTGCAGGCCCATAGCCGTAGCTATGGGACAAAAAGCCGGTGAAAAATGGACTGCTGCGGCCCAATTGCAGCCGACGCTCCCCAAGTCCGACAGGCTCCTAGGCTCAATGCCCGCCGGTTTTATTTGCAGCCGGCTGAATCCTTTTGCACTTGCCACCCCTCCTTGCCTGTGACGCCTGCTGTGACCGGGCGGATCGAGGTGGAAGCATGTTTTATCGCAAGAACGTGAGCGCCAAGGAGCGTTGGGGTCGCTTGTTGGGGGGCGCATTGATCGTGGCCTGTTCGCTCACGCAGATCGGCTTCACGCCCCTGGGGCTGATCCTGGCTGCCAGCGGGGTGGTGACTGCGCTGACTGGACTGTTCGGGTTTTGCCCGGCCTGCGCCATGGTGGGCCGCAAGCCGCTGGAGGACAAGCGGTGATCCGCATGGACCAAGCGCTGTTTGCGGCCGCCCAGGCTGGCGACCCGACCGCCCTGGACCGGGTGTTGCGCGACTTGCAGCCCGACATTCGCCGTTATGCGCGGCGCCAATGCCACCGCAGCTCGGCCATTGAAGACGTGGTGCAAGAAGCCATGATCGTGCTCTACCGCCGCATGGGCAATGTGCGCGACCCGCTGGCGATGGCTGGCTGGGTGTTGCGCGTGGTCACGCGCCTGTGCATGCTCCCCGTGCTGGGGTTCATTCGCGGCGCCGAAGAGCTGACCGAGCGGCACGAAGCCACGCACTTTGCGCACGTCCCGAAAGACGAACTTCGCATCGACCTGGTGCGTGCACTGGAGTCACTGCCCGAGATCTACCGCGAGGTGATTTTGCTGCGTGACATGGAGCAGCTCACGATTGGTGAGGTGTCCGACCGGTTGGGCATTACACGTGAAGCCGCCAAGAGCCGCATTCATCGGGGGCGTGCGCTGCTGCGCGAATACCTGCGCCCCGAAACAGCGCGTGGAGGCACCCGATGAAGCGGCTTCTTGGCAAAAGCAGCAACGGCCTCTTTGCCTCCCAGACCCTGAGCGGTCACCTGATCCGCGGCGTGGTGGCCTTTGCGCTGCTCTATCTGGCCATCAACCAGCAGCATGCGCACCCGGGGTGGTCGTTGCTGGCGGCCTTGATGGCGCTGGTGGCCATGCGCGGTTGCCCAGCCTGCTGGACGATCGGGCTCGTTGAAACCATTCAGCAGCGCTTGCGGCGCTGAGGGGCGCGCGGCTCAGATCAAAGGCGCGGGCCGGGTGTCACCAAAGCCGAACCCGCGGTGCACCGAGGGCGTGGCGACATGTGCTGGCGCGGCAGCTCCTGCAACGGCGGGTGTTGCTGGTGCCGGCAACACCTCGGCCGCCGGTGCCGCCAGCAACTCACTCAGTTGGGGAGCCGCCGCCGTGTCCTTCGCAAACCACACGTCGGCCATTGCATGCTGCGCGCCATCGCTGGTGGTGTAGCTAGACACCAGGCCGAGCAGGTTGCCGTTGTCCACTTGGGTGCCGGTCACGGCCGTGAGGTCGAGCGAGACGATGCCGAACTCGACCAGGCCGTGCAGTTCACCACCCTCGGTTGTGCCGTTCTGGTTGGCGTCAACCCAAAGCTTGAGCTCGCCAAAGTTCTTGTCGGCGGCGTTCAGCACACCGTCGCGGTTGCTGTCTTCGAGTGCCATGGCGGCGTAGCCGTTGCCGGAGCGCGTGCCGTCGGCGCGTTGCGTGCCCACGCCAAAGAGTTCGCGGCCGTCGTTGATCTTGCCGTCGTGGTTGCGGTCCATCACCAGCAGGCCGTCGCTGGCGCTGGCCCAGCCCACCTTTTGCAGGTTGCTGGTGGCGGCGATGTCGAACATCACGCCCTCGGCCGCAGCGGTGGTGCGCACACCGTCGCCGTTGAGGTCGAGCACCATCGGGGTGGCTTGCAAGAAGGCGTCGATCTGGGCGTTGGACATCACGGCCAGGTCTTGCGGCTCGAAGGCGGCCAGCTGTTCGGCCGACATCACCAGAATGTCGGCCGTGCTGAGTGCCACCACCTGCGCGGTGGTGAACGCCACGATGTGGTCGGTGCTGAGCGCCTGCGTCTGGTCGGTACTCATGGCCGCGATCTGCTGCGTGGTGAGCCGTGAGAACTGCGTCGTGCTCAGGTCGTCAAACTGCGCTGCAGAGAGTGCGCGGAAGGCCGCTGTGCTGAGCGCGCGCAGGTCGGCCGTTTCCATCAAGCCGATTTGCTGTTCGGTGAGGCCACTCACCTGCGCGCTGGTCAATGCGGCGAAGTGGGCGGTGGTGAAGGCGTTGAGGCTGGCGGGCGTGATGGAGCCGAGTTGCTCGGGTGTCATCACACCAAACTGGGTGCTGGTGATGACGGCGATCTGCGCGGTGTCGAAACCACCGAATTGGGTGGCCGTGAGGGCATTGAAGGCGGCGGTGCTGAGTGCGCGCACGTCAGCCGTTTCCATGATGCCCAGCTGGGTGGGGGTGAGATCTGCCACCTGGGCTGAGGTGAGCCCGGCCACCTGGCGGGTGGTGAGGGCGCGCCAGTCGTCGGTCTCGAGGTTGCCGAGTTGCGAGGCCGTGAGTGCGCTCACCTGCGCGGTGGTGAGCGCGGCGAACTGTGCGGTGCCCAGCGCGTTGAGTGATTCGCTGGCCAGGCCGGCGATCTGCCCGGGGGTGGCCAGCGAGATCTGGGTGGCGGTGAGTGATGAGATCTGGGTGCCGTCCAGTGCACCAAACTGCTCGCCCGACCAGGCGCGCAGCGCAGCGGTGCTGAGCGCGCGCAGGTCGGCGGTCTCCAACCCTGCGATCTGCTCCACCGTGAAGGCCGAGGCCTGCGCCGTGGTGAGGGCTGCGAACTGTGCGGTGCCCAGGCCGTTGAGCGTGGCGGGTGTGAAGCTCGCGATGTGCTCGGGTTGCAGTGCCGCCACTTGCGCGCTGCTGAGCGTGGCAACCTGGTCCGACGACAAGGCCGCCACCTGTTCCAGGCTGAGCGAGCGCACGATGGCCGTGCTCAGCGCGCGCAAGTCGGCCGATTCCAGGTTGGCGATCTGCACGTCGGTGAGGCCACTCACCTGTGCGCTGGTGAGCGCGGCGAATTGGGCGGTGCCAAAGCCGTTGAGCGTGTTGCTGGGCAAGAGGCTGATGTTGGTGGCGCTGAGCGAGCCCACCTGGGCAGCCGTCATGGCGCCGAGCTGCTGGGCGCCGAGCGCGCCGAACTGCTCCACCGTCAAGCCGCTGATCACCGCGGTGCTCAGCGCGCGGAAGTCGGCGGTTTCCAGAATCGCCATCTGCTCGGGGGCGATGTGGGCCACCTGCGTGGTGGTGAGGGCGGCGTAGTGCTGGGTGCTAAGGGCACGCAGGTCGTTGCTTTCAAGGTAGTAGATCTGCGCGTCGGTGAGGGCGGCGACCTGGCTGGTGGTGAGCGCGGCAAACTGAGCCGTGCTCAGTGCGTTGAGCGAATCCACCGGCAAGCCGGCGAGCTGCACCGGCGTCACCAGTGAGATCTGCGCAGTGGTCAGCGCCGCGAGGTGTGCGCCATCGAGCGCGGCAAACTGTTCGGCCGACCAGGCGCGCAGCGCGCCGGTGCTGATGGCGCGCAGGTCGGCGGTTTCCAGGAACGCGATCTGCTCCAGCGTGAGTGCGCTGACCTGCGCCGTGCTGAGCACCGAAAAGTGCGCGCTGCTCAGCACGTTGAGCGTGTCGGGCGACAGGCTGGCGAGGCGGTCGGGTTGCAGCGCGGCCACTTGTGCAGTGGTGAGCATGCTGACCTGCGGCGGCATGAGTGCCGCCAGTTGCTCGGCCGACAGTGCCCGTACGGCGGTGGGGCTGAGCGCGCGCAGGTCCAATGTTTCGAGGTTGCTGATCTGCTCGGGTGTGAACGCGCTCACCTGGGCTGTCGTCATGGCGGCGAACTGCCCTGACGCGAAGCCGTTCAAGCTGGCAACGTTCAGCGAGGCAATGTGCTCGGGCGCAAGTGCGGCCACCTGTGCGATGGTGAGCGCGGCGATTTGCTGGGTGCTCATCGCCGCGAACTGCTCCGCCGACAGGGCGCGCACTGCGGCGGTGCTGAGGGCACGCAAGTCCAGCAGTTCGATGGCGGCCACCTGTGCTGGCAACAACGCGCTCATCTGGGCTGAGGACAAGACGGCGTACTGTTGCGAGGTGAGGGCACGCAGGTCGGCGCTTTCCAGCGTGGCCATCTGTGTGGGGGTAATGGCGGCCACCTGGGCGGTGCTGAAGGCGGCGAACTGCGCGGTGTTAAAGGCGTTGAGCAGGTCGGAAGGCAGGCCGGCGATCTGCGCCGGGGTGATGACGCCGATCTGCGCCGGGCTGAGCGCCATCAAGTGCGCGCTGTCGAGGGCGGCCAGTTGTTCGGCCGACCAGGCGCGCAATGCGTTGGTACTGAGTGCGCGCAGGTCGTCTGTTTCCAGCGTCGAGATTTGTTCGAGTGTGAGGGCCCTGGCCTGCGCCGTGGTGAGGGCGGCGAACTGGGTGGTGTCGAAGGCGTTGAGGTCGTTGCTGCTCAGCGCGGCCACCTGGCTGGTTCTGAGCGAAACCACTTGGCCGGTGGTCAGTGCGGCGAGCTGGGCGTTGCCCAGGGCGCCGAGTTGTTCATCCGACAGGCTGCGCAGCGCCGCGCTGCCCAGTGCGCGCAGGTCGATGGTTTCAAGCCCGGCCATCTGGGCGGTGGTGAGCCCGTCGAGCTGGGTGGTGGTGAGGCTGGCGAAGTGCGCCGTGCCCAGCCCGTTGAGCTGGTCGGTGGCCAGCAAGCCGAGCTGCGCGCTGTTCAGGGCGCGGATGTGGGTGGTGCTGAGTGCGGCAAAGTCGGCGCTGGTCAGGCTGGTGAATTGGGCACTGCTGAGCGAGGCCAGCTGGGCGGTGCTGAGCGCGGCGAACTGCGCGGGCCGCAGAGCAGCCACTTGATCGGTGTTGAGGCTTTGCAGCGCCTCGACGGTGAGGGCGCGCAGGTCGGCCAATTCCATGGCCGCGAGCTGATCGGTTGTGAGCGCGGCAGTTTGTGCGGTGGTGAGCACGCCCACCTGGCTGGTGCTGAAGGCGTTGACGTCAGCGGTGGTGAGGCTCGCAATCTGCTCGGTGTTGAGCGCGGGCACTTGCTGCGTGGTCAGCAGCGCCACCTGCGCCGAGTTGAGCGAGTCGATCTGTGCCGTGCTGAGGCCGGCGACGGCGGCGGTGCTGAGTGAGCGCAGGTCGGCACTTTCCAGCGCCGGCATCTGCACGGTGGTGATCGCGCGCGCCTGCGCGACGGTCAGGATGCTGAACTGAAATGCCGTGAGCGCGTTGAGCTCATCGGTGCTCATGGCCGCGATCTGCGCAGGCGTGAGCGCGCGCACCTCGTCGTCCGTCAGTGGCGCGGCCGCGGGTGTGGTGCTCGACAGGTTCATCGCGAGCGCGCCCGACAAGCGCGAGCGCAGCGACTTGAATATCGCGCTGCCGAGTGACCAGTTTGGAAGAGAGAGCTTCATGGCCCGTGGTCAGGGTGTGAACAGGCCCAAGGCTGGTGTGCCACCAAGACCCCGGCACCGATGAGGGCGCCGGGGTGCATGGATCAGATCAGCGGCAGGTTCTTGTCATCGGTCGGCAACAGGTTGCGATCGACAGACACGACACCCGTGCTGGCCTGGTGCGCCGGGGCTGCCGGTGCAGCGGTCGCCAGAGCCGGCGGCAAGACCTCGGCCGGTGCGCCCGCCAGCAGCTCATTGAGCGCTGGTGCCGCAGCCACATCCTTCGCAAACCAGACGTCGGCCATGTCGTGCTTGGCACCGTCGGCGGTGGTGTAGCTCGAAGTC
>JACMKW010000490.1 GCA_014379885.1 Rhizobacter sp. | reverse complement strand
TTGTTTGTGTTTGACGAAGTGATGACCGGTTTCCGCGTGGGCTTGGGTGGCGCGCAAGGCGTGTACGCCAAAGCCATTCCCGGATTTGCACCCGACATCACGGTGTTGGGCAAGGTCATCGGCGGCGGCATGCCACTGGCGGCCTTTGGCGGCAAACGCGCGGTCATGGAAATGCTGGCGCCGCTGGGCCCGGTCTACCAGGCTGGCACCTTGTCGGGCAACCCCGTGGCCACGGCCTGTGGCCTGGCCACGCTGAAAGAAATCCAGAAACCCGGCTTCTTCGAAGCGCTTTCGGCCAGCACGCGCCAGCTCGTGGACGGCCTGTCAGCCGCGGCGCGCGATGCGGGTGTTCCGTTCGTGGGCGACTGCGAAGGCGGCATGTTCGGCTTCTTCTTCACCGACGCATTGCCGCAGAACTACGCCACCGTCATGGCCACCGACAAGGAGCGTTTCAATCGCTTCTTCCACGGCATGCTCGATGCCGGGGTCTACCTGGCGCCCGCGTTGTACGAGGCTGGCTTTGTCAGCTCGGCGCACCGCACCGAGAACATCGCCGCCACGCATGCGGCTGCGCGGCAAGCCATGCGCCGCCTGTCAGACCGGTGAAGAGCGCAGGCCATAGGCCTTGCCGTCGACAAAGAGGTACTCCACGCGCAGAACCGCCTCGCCCTTCTCGCCAGAGAAGGTGTAGCCGACCACCGACATGGGCGTGCCGGGCTTGATCTCGGCAACCTTCCAGGCCTCCAGGCGGGTGAGCGGGGCCAGCTCCAGCTCCCACCGCTTGTCGCTGCGCTTGGGCAGCACGGTCTTGGCGAGGATGGCGGGGCCGTCGAGCATGGCGCTTTGCGCCGGCACCGGGCGCTTCGCCAGATCGGCAGGCAGCGCCAGCTGCGACGCCAGCTCCAGCTCCACTTCGGCATGCGGGTTGCGCCAGGTCACCTTGGCCGCGCGGCCTTCGAGGTAGAGCGGCCGTTCGGCATCGAAGCTGCTCCAGCCATGGTGGGCCCTGACCGGCGCCTGCAGAACGAAGCTGGATGCGCCGGCCATGAGAATCAGACGTCGTTGCATGGTGCCTCCTTCAGGCATAGGCAATGAAACGCCCGCAGACTACGACAAGCACCCAAAGCCCCAGCGACAACGCGGTTTGCAGCTTGGCCGTGCGATCCACATTGTCGAGGCCTCCGCGCAGGTGGAACGCAAGCGCATTCAACCCGGCCAGCGCCAGCAACCCCATCTTGATAAGCAAGGCGCGATTGCCCTGCAGCTCGCTCCACTGGCTAGCAAGCATCACACTGCCGCTCGCCGCGGCCAGCGCAAACCCGAGCACCGCCACGCGCAGCGCGAGGCGTGCCAAGCGCCGCAGCGGCAACTCCGGTGCCAGGCCCCAAACGCGCAGCTCGAACAGCAACAAGTTGCCCAGCAGCATCGCGATGCCCAGGATGTGCAGCACTTCAAGTGCGGGGTAAGCCCAAGGATGCGTGGTGATCCAGCCCATGGCCCGATTGTGTTCGGCTCCTAGAATCGCACCCCATGCACATTCACATTCTCGGCATCTGCGGCACCTTCATGGGTGGCCTGGCTGCTTTGGCGCGCGAAGCGGGCCACAAGGTCACCGGATGCGATGCCGGCGTCTACCCGCCGATGAGCGACCAGCTGCGTGCGCTCGACATCGAGCTCATCGAAGGCTGGGGCGCCGACCAGCTGGCTTTGCAGCCCGACCTCTTCGTCATCGGCAACGTGGTGTCGCGCGGCAACCCGCTGGTCGAAGCCATTCTCGACTCCGGCCTGCCCTACACCAGTGGCCCGCAATGGCTGTCCGACAACGTGCTGCAAGGCCGGCATGTGCTGGCCGTGGCCGGCACGCATGGCAAAACCACCACTACCTCGATGCTGGCCTGGATGCTTGACCACGCCGGCCTGGAGCCGGGTTTCCTGGTCGGTGGCGTGCCGACCAACTTCGGCGTCTCGGCCCGTTTAGGCAATGTGAATGCCGCCCCGAAGGGCGGCGTGGGAAGGCCCTTCGTCATCGAAGCCGACGAATACGACACCGCCTTCTTCGACAAGCGCAGCAAGTTTGTGCATTACCGGCCGCGCACGGCCATCCTCAACAACCTTGAATACGACCACGCCGACATCTTCCCCGACCTGGCCGCCATCGAGACGCAGTTCCACCACCTGGTGCGCACCGTGCCGGCGGCCGGTCGGCTGGTGATCAACGCCCGCGAAGAGTCGCTACAACGTGTGCTGGAGCGCGGCTGCTGGAGCGACGTGGTGCGTTTCGGCACCCGCAAGGAAACACCGGGAGCTTTGCGCGCCCGCGGCGAGCCGCATGCCTTCGACGTGCTGCGCGGCAGCCTGAAGATCGCCCGCGTCGACTGGCCCTTGCTGGGCGAGCACAACCAGCTCAATGCGCTGGCCGCCATCGCCGCGGCCGAGCACGTGGGCGTGGCGCCGGAGGTCGCGGGCCAGGCGCTCTCAAGCTTTGAGAACGTGCGCCGCCGGTTGGAGCTGCGCGGCAGCGTTGACGTGGGTGGCGGCGTCGTGAAGGTCTACGACGACTTCGCCCACCACCCCACGGCCATCCGCATGACGGTGAATGGTTTGCGCCGCAAGGTGGGCACGGAGCGCATCCTGGCGGTGTTTGAGCCGCGCTCCAACACCATGAAACTGGGCTCGATGAAAGCGCAGCTGCCGTGGGCACTGGAAGAGGCCGACCTGTCGTTCTGCCACCAGGGCAGCCTCGGCTGGGATGCCCGCGAGGCCTTGGTTCCCCTGGGCAACAAGGCCATCGTCACCGACACCATCGACACCTTGGTCGCCGCCGTGCGCAAGGCCAGCCGCCCTGGCGACCACGTGCTGTGCATGAGCAACGGCGGCTTCGGCGGCATCCACGACAAGCTGCTCACCGCACTTGCCAAGGCGCCTTAGAAACGATCGGGTCAGCTCCTGAGCATCGACGCCCGCAGCGCCTCGGTGAGCTGCGACAGGCTGTCTTGCAGATGAGCCCGGCTTTCGACCGACAGCTTGCCGCCGCTTGAGGCACGCTTGAGTTGCGTTTGCAACTCGACGGCGTTCATGCGCACGAGGCTCAGCGCATCGGGCGGCAACACCGCCGAACCCCGCGTCAGCAAGCCGTGCACTCGCTTCAGGTGCTCGCGTTGCAAGTTGCGCCGCAGGCGATCGATCTCCTTGCCGCTCTTGAGCTCGCTCCACACGGCGTTTTGCAATGTGGTGTAGACCTCGGGCAGCGAAATGATGCTGGCCCTGGCAGCGCCATTCACATACGAAGGCAAGTCGAGCAGGCGCGAGGCGGTGCCGGGGCTGAGCAACCTGTCCATCGCCACCGTCTGCAGCTGCAACACCGCAGCCGGAATGCTCACCGGCCCGCCACGGTCCCACTCGTTGTAGTCGGGCGAAAGGCTGGCAATGAACTCGGGCTTGAAACGGAAGCTGTCAGCGTTGAACACCCCCGTGGCCAGAAATTGCAGCGCCTCGCGCTGCTTGGCGGGCTCGACGGGCACATACGCGGCACGGCCAGTGGTGCCGGGCAGGTCACGCACGGTGTGCATGCCGCCCACGTACTTGCCCACCAGCTCGGTGGCGCGGCCCAGTTGCCTGAAACCGCTGAGCAATACGCGGCGCTGGCGCGTGGCTTCATCGCCCGGCTGGGGCGCACGCTCTTGCACGCGCTGCCACAGCTCGCGGGAGAGCTGCAAGCGCTTCACGTAGTAGGCCAACGGGTCATCGCCGAGGTCGAAGCGGTTGACCAGCGGGTCAATGCCGTCGTTGCCCACACCGCCCGCTTCGGCGTCATCGGCATAGGCCAGCAGCGGCTCGGTGCTGCGTGCGGCAATGCGCGCCAGTTCGGCCACTTCTTCAGCCGGCGCCAGGGGCTTGTAGGCGTACTCGATGGCCCAGTAATCGTAGGGGCCCAGGGCGGTGTTGTTGACGGTGCCCTGCTTCTCGCCGCGCACGGCCAGGTTGAAGGCGTTGTAGTCCATCACCGAGCCGGAGATGCCGTTCTTTTCGGTGAAGTCCTTGTCTTGCAGCTTGGCGCGCGAGACCACGGTCGAGCCCTTGAAATTGTGCTTCAGGCCCAGGGTGTGCCCCACCTCGTGAGCAACGGTGTCCCTGATGACCGACTGCACAAAGGCCTCTGCCTCCGGGCTGTCGGGCGCCAAGTCGCCACGTGCTTCAAGCAGGTCGAGCGCGAAGTCCATCTCCGCCGCAGCTTCGCGGGCGTAGTTGCAGTAGGCGTGGTGTTTGTGGCCGGGCGCGACGGCCATTGTGGTACCCACGTCTTCGATGAAGAAGCGGCGCGAACTCCGGGCGAACACGTCACTCATGCCGATGTCGGCGTCGATGATCTCGCCGGTGCGCGGGTCGGAGTGGTTGGGGCCGATCGCAAAACCCACGTCAGAGCCAACGAACCAACGGATCGACGCGTGGCGCGCGTCCATGTTGTCCCAGTCGGCATCGTCGGGTTGCTGGCGCGCGACGATGGCGTTCTTGAAACCGATTCGCTCGAATGCCTTGTTCCACTCCAACACGCCCGCCTCCACCGACTTGCGGTACTGCGGCGGAATGTTTTTGTCGAGCCAGTAGACGATGGCTTGCTTGGGCTCGGAGAGCGCGGCCTTGGGGTCGCCCTTCTCAAGCCGCCAGCGGTTGATGTAGTGCACCCTTGGGTTGGCCTTCAGGTCGGTACCCAGGTCGGTGACCACGTCGAAGAAATGCCCCAGGCGCGGGTCGGTCTTGCGCGCAACCATGGGTTGTTCAGGCAGGCGCGCGAAGCTGTAGACAAAGCCCACGAACATGCTGCGAGCATCTGGCGTGTTGGACGGCGGCGGCGGCAAGGGCACCGGGCTTGGCAGCAACGGCGGCGCGGGCAGGCGCGCGGTGGCAAAGTGCACCCGCGCGTTGACCGTGGTGATCTCGTCGCTGACGCGGGTCTTTTCAAAGAATGAGTTGCTGCGGTCCAGCGAGTAGGGCATGCGAAACGCCTGCTCGATGCGGGTTGAATACCCCGGGATGTCAGTCAGCAAAAAACCGGCGTCGATCAACACCGATTTGCGCTGCGGGTGCGGCGCGCTCGCAATGGCCGCTGAAGCCAGCAGGCTGTGTGAAAACCCTTGCTCCACCGAGAACTTCATGCCCGGCGTGCCGCTCACGAAATTGGTATTGAGCGCGATCAGCTGCATCTGGTTGGTGCCGATCTTGCGAAAGCTCGCCAGCCACGACGGGCCCATCTGGCTGGCATAAAGGCCACGCTCGCCGACCGAGCTGGCCACGTTCACCGACAGCATGAACGGCTGGTCCAGGCGCTCATTGGGAATCTCCAGCCAGATCTTGTCGTCCTTGCGCCAGATGGGCACGAAGCCAGCCTGTTGCGTGGCGCCTTTCACCACTTCGTCGAAAGGCTTGGGCTGGCTGGGGTCGGGTGCGCGTGCAGCAAGGCCTGCCGCACCCGAGGCGGCCGATGCCGGCGCAGCCGCAGCTGCGGCT
>JACMKW010000489.1 GCA_014379885.1 Rhizobacter sp. | reverse complement strand
GGCCGAGCACCACGCTCATCTCGCCAGCCTTCGCGGGGCGCGATTCGAGGTTGGTGAGCGCAGCCTTCACGGCGTCGTCTACATAGCTTTCGATCATGCTGTCGTGGAAGTAGCCCAAGCCGAAACGACCGCCGCCGCCACCACTGCCCACTTCGCGGCGCACTTCGCCCGCGATGGTTTGTTCGGCGATGACCGTAACCGACAGGCGCACCAGCGGGCGCACGTCGGCGGCCAGCGTGCCATCGGCGCGCGCCACCAGCACCACGTCGTATTCGGCGGCCACGCCGGCCATCACCTGCTTGATGCGCGGGTCCTTGGCGCGGGCGAGCTTTTCCACCTTTTCCAGCAGCGCCACCTTTTGGGTGCTGTCGAGCGTGGCGATCGGGTCCATGGGCGCATACAGCACACGGCTCTCGGCGATGCGGTGTTTGCCGGTGATCTTGACGCTGCGGCTCTGGCCGGAGGCCGCGATGGTGCGCACGGTTTGTGCGGCGTCCATCAACGCAGCTTCCGAGATGTCGTCTGAATAAGCGAAGGCTGTCTTCTCGCCCGCGACCGCCCGCACACCCACGCCCTGGTCGATGCCGAAGCTGCCCGATTTGACGATGCCTTCTTCCAGGCTCCAGCCCTCGCTGCGGGTGTACTGGAAGTACAAGTCAGCGTCGTCGATGCGGTGCTCGGCGATCGTGGCCAGTGCACGCGACAGCGTGGCATCGGTGAGGCCGAACGGTTCAAGCAACAGCGACCTGGCGACCGCCAAGCGCTCTAGGGTGGGTTCGCGAGAGATCATCAAACCATTGTAGGAGTGGCTTCTCACCAGCGGTTGGGCAAAGACCCTGTTGGGCCGTTTCACAGATCTTTACCTTCACCAATGTCTGCGGCGCGTGTCTGGCTTTCGTTGTGGAGGGGTGCCGCACACCACCTTTCACAGACTCAAAACTTCAAGGACACGCACCATGATGAACCTCAAAACCCTGGCCGTCAGCGCCACCCTCGCCGTGGCCAGCCTCGGCGCTTTTGCCCAAACGGCAGCCGCCCCCGCCACCCCGCGTGTCGACCAACGCGAAGTCAACCAGGACAAGCGCATCCAGCAAGGCGTGGCTTCGGGCCAGTTGAACGCCAAGGAAACCTACCGCCTGGAGAAGGAACAAGCCGTGATCAACAAGGCTGAAACCAAGGCCAAGGCCGATGGCAAGGTGACCAAGCAGGAGCGCCGCAAGCTGCACAAGATGCAAGACCGTGCCAGCCAGGACATCCATGCCCAGAAACACGACGCACAAAAAGCCAAGCCCTAAGACTTCAGCGCTGACACCAGCGCTTCGAAGACGAGCTTCAATCTCGGCGTGCCGCGCAACTCGCGGTGCGCCGTGATCCACATGGGCAGGGCCTGTACCTGGATGTCGGGCAGGATGCGCACCAGCTCAGGCGTTTGCCGGGCCACACGGGCCATGCCCACACCGATGCCGACGCCGGCACGCACCGCCTGCCAAGCCACGATCTGGTGGTCACAGCGCAAGCCGAAGAACTCTCGCGTCACCCGGTAGCCCGCCGCCTGAAAGCCGCGGATCATCTGGTCCGAGCGGTCAAAACCCACCCATTGGTGCGACTGGAAATTGGCCATCGTGGGCTTGCCATGCCGCTTGAGGTAATCGCGGTGGGCATACACATGCATGGGCAAGTCGACCAGCTTGCGCGCGACCAACGCCGCCTGCGTGGGGCGCACCATCCGCAACGCGATATCGGCCTCGCGCTCCAGCAGGTTTTCCACCTTGTCGCTGGGCACCAGTTCGATCTGGATCTCGGGGTGTGTTTCGCGCAGATCGCGCAGCACCTCGGGCAACAAATAGGCGCTGACCACTTCGCTGGCGGTGATGCGCACCGTGCCAGCCAGCGTGGTCACTCGCCCCGCCGCCGCCAATGACCATTCGCGCGCATGTTCGCGCATGCGCTGCGCGGGCAGGCGCAAGGCTTCACCAGCTTCGGTGAGCCGCACGCCCCGGCGCGTGCGCTCGAACAAGGCATGGCCGATCTGCGCTTCCAGCTCGCTCATCTGCCGGCTGAGCGTGGGTTGGCTGCTGCCCAGCTCAACCGCAGCGCGGCTCAGTGAGCCGGATTCGGCCACCACCAGAAAGGCACGCAGCAAGGACCAATCAGGCTCGGCAAGTGCTCGTTTGTTATTCATTCATGAATGATAGCCATGCAGCCATGCGTCTTCCGCTGAAGATGTTTTGGCCGAAAAATCACTCCCATCACCTCAACCATCGGAGCACGTTCATGGCATCCACTGTTCTCATCCTCGGCGCCGCAGGGCGCATCGGCCAGGCCCTGGCCACCGCCTTTGCGGACGCCGGCTGGGTTGTGCGGGCCCAGGCCCGCAAGCCCTTGCCCGATGCACTGGCCACACGCCCACAGGTGCAAGCCGTTCGCTGCGACGCGCACAACGCCGAGGCGCTGCGCACCGCGGCCAAGGGCGTGCACGCGATCATCCACGCGCTCAACCCGCCCTACACGCAGTGGGACAAGCTCGCTTTGCCTCTGACTGACGCGGCCATCTCATTGGCGCGTGAGAGCGGCGCCCTGCTGATGCTGCCCGGCAATGTCTACAACTTCGGCCGCGAGATGCCCGCCTTGCTGAGCCCGAACACCCCCGAACGTGGCGACACACCCAAGGCACGCATCCGCATCGAGACCGAAGCCCGCATGGCCGCAGAGCTTGGCTTGAACAGCGTGGTGATTCGCGCGGGCGACTTCTTCGGCGGCCCCGGCCGCGGATCATGGTTTGACATGGGCTTGGCCTCGGGGGTCGCCAAGGGCAAATTTGTCTACCCGGGCGGGCTCGACATGGTTCACGCCTGGGCTTACCTGCCCGACCTGGCACAAGCCTTCGTGCGCGTAGCTGGGCAGCACGCGCAACTGCGTGGCCACCACCGCCTGCACTTTGCCGGCCACGCGATCACCGGCCAGCAGATGCGCGAAGCCATGGAAGCTGCCACAGGCCGCGCCCTGCGCCCCGCCAGCCTGCCCTGGGGCGTGATGCGGGTGGGTTCCATCGTGATGCCGATGTGGCGCGAGATGCTGGTGATGCGCTACCTCTGGCAGCGAGCACACCAGCTCGATGGCAACGCGCTGCAGGCACTCGTCGGCAGCTTGCCGCACACCCCGCTGCTGCACGCCGTGAGGGCGTCGCTGGGTGAACTGGGCCTGTTGCCTCAGTCCTCGGCGCCAGCCTTCAGCGCCAAGGCGCGGGCGTAAAGCGCATTGCGGGGCGCGCCGGTCAACTCGGCTGCCAGGGCCACGGCCTGCTTGAGGGGAAGTTCGGCGAGCAAGGCGCGCAGCGTGGCATCGTGGGCGTTGAGGGCATCGTCATGGCCCGACGGTTTGAGCGCGTGCACGACCAGCACGAACTCCCCGCGCGCGCGGTTGGCGTCGCCCGCCAGCCAGGCCGGCAGCTCCGAAGCGGGCAGTGTCACCACCGTCTCGAATTGCTTGGTCAGTTCGCGGCACAGCGTGACACTGCGCGCCGGGCAGGCCTCGGCCAGCCCTTGCAGCAATGACTCGATGCGGTGCGGTGCTTCGAACAGCACTTGGGTGTCGTCACGGGCCGCCAGCGCCTTCAAGGCCTGCGCACGCTCCGCGCCGCGCGTGGGCAGAAAGCCGGTGAATACAAAACCGGCACCCAGCACATCCCCCGCCACGCTCAGGGCGGCCAGCGCACTGCTCGCACCCGGCAAGGGAATGCAGCGGTAACCGGCTTGCTGCGCAGCAGCCACCAGCGCGGCGCCGGGGTCGCTCACGGCCGGTGTGCCGGCGTCACTGATGTAGGCCACACGCTCACCGCGTGCCAGGCGCGCCAGCACGTTGCCCGCAGCCTCGCGCTCGTTGTGTTCGTGCACGGCGAGCAGGGGTTTGTCCACACCCAGATGGCGCAGCAAGGGTGCGCTGTGGCGGGTGTCTTCGCAGGCCACGGCGTCCACCAGCGAGAGCACGTGGATCGCACGCAGGCTCATATCAGCCAGGTTGCCGATGGGCGTGGCCACGATGTAGAGCGCCCCTGCGGGATACTGCTGCAGGCCGGCGGCGGCCTGGGCCGCTTGCAGCATCAACGAGGGAACAATGGTCACGGCAAGGCAGACAACAAAGGGGACAGGCGATGACGCGGAAGCACGGGCCCTGGCACACCTGACAAGCCACGGCCTCAAGCTGGTGCAGCGCAATTATCGAGTGGCCGCCGGCCCGAACGCGCGTGGCGGCGAAGTCGACCTGATTGTGCGCGACACCGATGGCACCCTGGTCTTCGTGGAAGTGCGTTCGCGCCGCACGGCCGGGCATGGGGGTGCCGCGGCCAGCGTGACCAGCAGCAAACAACGACGCCTCATTTATGCGGCGCAGCGCTACCTGATGCAGTTCGCCTCGCCACCCCCTTGCCGTTTTGATGTGGTGGCGATCGAAGCCGACAGTTTGCAGTGGTTTCGTGGCGCGTTCTCTGCCGACTGAACCCACCAGTGAGCGCCCACGCCAGGGAACCTAGCGCGATCACCCGTGTCTTATGATCCATGCCCATGCTTGAACAACGCATACAACAACAATTCTTCGACAGCGCCGACCTCAAGTACGCGGCGGCCGAGATTCTTTCGCGCCCGATTGCCGAAGCCGTGAGCGCGGTGGTGGGCAGCATCACCGCCGGGGGCAAGGTGCTGGCCTGCGGCAACGGGGGCTCGGCCAGCGATGCACAGCACTTTGCGGCCGAGTTCATCGGCCGTTTCGAGCGCGAACGCCCCGGTCTGGCCGCGATTGCACTGACCACCGACAGCTCCATCCTCACCGCCATCGGCAACGACTACGACTTCAACTCAATCTTCTCGAAGCAGGTGCAGGCACTCGGCCAGCCCGGTGACGTACTGCTGGCCATCACCACCAGCGGCAACTCCGCCAACGTGCTGGCCGCGGTGGAAGCGGCTCACGCCAAAGAGATGACCGTGATCGCGCTCACCGGGCGCGGAGGCGGCAAGATGAACGAGCTGCTCACCGAAACCGACGTGCACATCTGCGTGCCCCACGAACGCACGGCTCGCGTCCAGGAAGTGCACATTCTTGCGTTGCACTGCCTGTGCGACGCCGTGGATCTGCAATTGCTCGGAGAACAGGAAAACACATGACCGACAAGACTTTCCGCACCGCCGCCGTCGTGGCCGCCCTGATCGCTGCCTCCAGCTTGTCGGGCTGCGCGGCGCTGCTGGTCGGCAGTGCAGTGGTAGGCGGCTCGCTGCTCGCCACCGACCGGCGCACCTCGGGCGCGCAGATCGAAGACCAGGCCATCGAGATGAAGTCGAAGACCCGCGTGCGCGAAGTCCTCGGTGACCGCGGCCACGTGAACGTGACCAGCTACAACCGCATGGTGCTGCTCAGCGGCGAGGTGCCCACCGATGCCGACAAGGCAGCCATCGAACAAAGTGTGGGCAAGGTCGACAACGCACGCTCCGTCGTCAATGAGCTGGCGGTGATGACGGCCAGCTCCCTGAGCAACCGCTCCAACGACGCCCTGGTCACGAGCAAGGTGAAAGCCACCTTGGTCGATGCCGGCGACATCTCGGCCAACGCCTTCAAGGTGGTGACCGAACGTGGCACGGTCTTCCTGATGGGCCGCGTGACCGAACGCGAAGCCGAACGCGCGTCCGAACTCACCCGCAGCATCAGCGGCGTGCAAAAGGTGGTGCGTGTGCTCGAAGTCATCAGCGAAGCCGACCTCGCCGAGATCGACCCGCGCAACGCACCCAAACAGCCGGTGGTCGCCAAGCCTTGAGGCGCTGAGGCAGGTCGCCCCCAAGCCGGACGACGCCCCAGCTGTAGCACTTGCCACAGCGAGCATTTGCAACGCTGAGGGCGCCCGCTTCCTGAGATCACCCGAAGGGCCGGGCCAGAGCGAGGCGCACGGCGGCGTTGCGGGCTCGTTGTATGCCAGAGGCACACGGCCTCACCCGTGCCTTGCCCTGCACCTCGCTATGACCCGGCGCGGGTGTTCATTTAGTGTGAACAGGCCCTAGACCGTGAGGCAGACTTCCCACCCGATGAGCGCCACGACTGATGCAACCGACGACGAGCTGATGACCGCCTATGTGCGCGGTGACGCCGCCGCGTTCGAGCAGCTTTATGCGCGCCACCAGGCCGGGCTGTACCGCTTCATTCGCCGCCTGCTGGGCAACACGCTGGCCGCGCAAACCGATGAAGTTTTTCAAGACACGTGGCTGCGGGTGGTGAACGCCCGCCAGCAATGGCAACCCCAGGGCGCGAGCTTTCGCACCTGGTTGTTCACCCTGGCCAACCACCGCGTGATCGACATCTGGCGACGCAGTGGGCGCGAGGTGTCGATGACCACCGAAGACGACTCACCGTGGGAGCCCGAAGCCGGTGGTGCCCCCTGGCAGCAGTGGCCAGCGCCCGTGCCGCACAGCGAAGACCTGGCCTTCTGGCGCCGCGCCGGTGAGCGCCTGTTGGGTTGCCTGGAAGAGCTGCCACTCGCCCAACGCAGCGCCTTCTTGTTGCACCACGACGACGACTTGCCAATGGCCGATGTGGCGCGCGCGTTGGAGGTGGGTTTTGAGACGGCGAAAACGCGGCTGCGCTATGCGATGAGCAAGCTGCGCACGTGCATGGGGGCTTACTTGGCGCCGATGCAAGGAGGCACGCCATGACTGACGAACAGCGCGACGCCCATCTGCGCGAGGCGCTGCGGCATGCACCGGACGCGCAACTCGAACCGCCTGCGGCCCTGAGCGCGCTCATCTTGAACGAAGCGCGGGCCGAAGCGCGCGACGCGGCGGCTCCCGCGCGAGCACCGCACCACCCGCTGCTCGCACTGTGGGACTGGCTGGCCCGACCCTCGGTGGCCACCGGATTTGCCGGCCTGATGGTGGCCACGCTGGTGGGCCTGATGTGGTGGGATCAGCCGATGGACGAAGCCATGCCGCGGCGGCCTGCAGCGGCCACCGCACCGTCCGTTTCACCAGCCCCGAAGGCGGCCGCCCCACCGGTTACGCAGGCCCCTGCACCGGCGGTTGTCGCGGCGCCCACCCCGCCTCTGGCAGAAGCGCCAAGCCG
>JACMKW010000488.1 GCA_014379885.1 Rhizobacter sp. | reverse complement strand
CGCGGCCGCCACGGCGCTGGCCGATGAAGTGCCGTTGCCGGCCAACCGCCTGGTCGCGATTGACCACGACTGGCAGGCGCTCGACGCGAGCCTGTTGGAACCCACGCAGCTCGCCACCTTCACCGAGCTGCGCGAGCGGCTCAACAGCCTGGTGCGCGAGCAAGGCGAAGCTGAGCAGCAGCGCAAGCAAGAGCTGCTGGAGCAGCAACGCCTGATTGCCGAGGCTCAGCAAGCGCAAGTGGACGAAGAAGCCCGCCTCACGGCGTTGGCCGCCGCAGAACTGCCCCGTCCTGAACCAGAGCCTGAGGCTCAACCCGTTGAGGCACCGCCGCCGGCCGTGGCCAAGACCCTGAACCCCGAACAACGGGCCCAGCTCGACGGCCTGCTGAGCCAGGCCGAAGCCGCGCTTGCTGAAGGCCAGCTGGCCGACATGCAGCAGCACCTGCAAGCCGCCGACGAGGCGCTCGATGCCCTGCATGGCGTGCGCTTGAGCGACAGCCTGCGTGCCCGACTGCAAGCCTTGCACGCCGAACGTTCACGCCTCAAGGACTGGCAAAAGTGGGGTGGCACCCAGGCGCTCGACGCCTTGGTGGCCGAGGCCGAAGCGCTGGCGCGCTTCACGGTCGCCGCGACCGGCCCTGCCAGCGCCAACATGCCCAAGCTGAAGCTCAAAGCCCATGCCGACAGCATCCAGTCCATGCGTGCGCGCTGGAAGGAGATTGACCGCCTGGGCGCGGCCGCCAACCAGTCGCTCTGGCACCGTTTCGACGCGGCGCTGCAAATCGCCTACCTGCCCGTGTCAGCGCAACAGACCCAGCTGAAGGCCGCGCGGCAAGAGAACCTGCTGGCCCGCGAGGCCTTGCTTGCCACGCTCGATGCGCTGCCGGGCGAGCCCCCGGCTGATGCCAACGACTTGGCCGCGCACTGGAAAGAGCAGTTGCGTGCGCTGAACCACTTCCAGCTCGAATGGCGCCAGCTCGGGCCGCTGGAGCACACCGTGCCGTCCGCGGCGCGCAAGGCGCTGCAGGAGCGTTTGCGCAACAGCGTCGATCGCATCGAAGCACCGGTGGAAGCGGCTCGCCGCGAAGCCGAAGCTGAACGCAGCCGCCTGGTCGCGCGCGCCGAAGCGCTGGTGCAAGAGATCGCCCGCAACCCGGCCACGCGCGATGCCCCTCAACGGGTGCGCGAGCTGCAGGCCCAATGGCAGCAGCACGCGCGCACGCTGCCGCTGGCCCGTGCGGTCGAAGGCGCGCTGTGGAAGCGTTTCAGGGCTGCCACCGATGCGGTGTTTGCACAGCGCGAAGCCGCATTCAGCGCACGTGATGCCGAGCTGGCCGCCAACCTGGCGGCGCGCGAGGCGCTGATCGCAAGCCTGTCAGCCATCGACCTGGCCACGGCCCCGGTGGCCGAGATGCAGCGTGCGCTGAGCGAGGCCGACCGTGCCTGGCGCCAGCCGGTTGAAGTGCCGCGCGCGGCGGTCAATGCAATCGACGCACGCTTTCACGATGCCCGCGCCGCCGTGGCGCAGGCGGTCGCCGAGAGCGGGCAGAAGCGTTGGCAGGCGCAGTGCGACAGCTTGAGCGCCAGACTGGCCTTGTGTGAAGAGCGCGAACCGCAATCGGCTGCGTCCGACGAAGCCGACCTGGCCAGCCGCTGGGCCGCGCAGAGCCCCTTGCCGCCGGCGTGGGAGAAACCGCTGCTGCAACGCTGGTCACAGGCACCCGCGCCGGGCCCGTTGGCAGCGCAGGCGTACGACGAGTTGCTGCTGCAACTGGAAGCCGCGCTCGACGTGGCGACGTCTGCCGAATCACAAGCCGCCCGGCGCGCCCTGAAACTGCGCGCCTTGAAAGACACGCTCGAAGGCCGCTCGCCGCAGACACAAGACCCGTTGGCCCAACGAATCCAGTGGTTCGCTTCGGCCCTGCGCCAAAGCGGCCTGACGGTGGCCCAGCGCGAACGGCTGCACACCATCGTTGCCGCGCTGCGGCAGTTGGCACCCGGCTCCCTGGGCGGGGCCGCACGATGAGCGGTTACCAAGACGCTACCGTCGTGCGCCAGCACCACGCCGAACAGGCCGACGGCACCGAGCTGCGCGTGCACCTGCTGCACGGGGAGGGCTCGGCCGAGGGCCACAGCTGCATTCACCGGGTGGTGAGCGACCGCAGCGGGCAGCTCAAGTCCGACATCGTTTACTACTACCGCCCCAGCATTGCCGCCGATTTCTTGAACGCCGATTTCGACCTGCTTGCCAGTGGCCGCCTGATGTCGGTGAACCAGCTGCACCACAGCGAGTTCATGCTCAACCGGCGCCTGCGGGCGGTGCGCTGACAAGCGTGTGATCAAGAGGCACTTCGGTGACAGGGAGATGAGTCGCGCGGCGGCACTCTGTCCGTAGTATTCGTTCTCCCTCCTGTGCGAATCAACATTGCGGGCCCCGGACATGAAACGCATCGCCAGTCTCTTGCTCGTGGCCCCGCTCGCGTGTCTGTTTATGTGTTTCGGTGGTTGCGCCACGCCTGACGGCATCGTGGCACTCGATCTCAACCCCGGCCGGGTGCCACCGCCCAACACCAGCATGAGCATCAACGGCCTGGGCCCCTGCACCGACAACGTCGATCGAACCCTGCACCTCGATGCAAGCCAGCCGGTGAACGTGCTGGTGCATGGCTGCTTTGGCTCGTCGGGGCAGTTTCGCGGCCTGGCCCAGGTGATGGCCTTTCATGGTCAGCAGTCGGCGTGTTTTACCTACGACGACCGCGCCAAGCTCACCGACAGCGCCGCCCTGCTCAGGCAGGCCCTCAAGCAACTCGCCGATGCCACGCGTGTGCCGCAGATCACCGTGATCGGCCACAGCCAGGGCGCGCTGGTGGCCCGCAAGTCGTTCACCGAATCCTTGCCCACGCCTTTTCCGGCGCCATCGGTGGAGTTGCGTCTGGTCACGGTGTCGGGCCCGTTCGCCGGCATCGAGTCGGCGCGCACCTGCGGCAAGACCTGGCTGTACCCGCTCACGCTCGGGCTGCTCCCGCTCAGCTGCTACGCCGTCACCGGCCCGAAGTGGACCGACATCACCTACTCGTCGCGCTTCATCTTGCAGCCCGGGAAACTCGCTCCCCGTGTGGCCGAGCACCTGAAGATCGACACCGACGAGCGCAACACCTGCCGACGCGAAGAGCAAGGTCGCTGTGTGGAGAGCGACGACATTTTTTCGCTCGCCGAGCAGAACATTCCCATCGTTGACGCCGACACCCGGGTGCGGCGTGTGCTGGTGAACGCCGGGCATGTCGAGATCGTGGGCGACAAGCGGGTGGCGCCCACCAAGCTGATCGCTGTCTTGCAAGCCGAGGGCGTGATCCGCCCCACCCCGGCGCAACAGGCGGCAGCGTTCAGTGCCGCGCTGTCCCAGATTTACCAGAGCGCTGACCGGTCTCGTGATGGCGCTCGGCGCTGACGAGCATCGAGCCCAGGCCCTGGCCCCCGAGGAGAACACCATGCCCCATTTCGACGAAGGCCGCCCCTACCTCATCATCGAAGCCGCATCGGTGCTGGGCCTCAAGCCCACGGGTGTCGAACGGCTCTCGCAGCGGCTGCTGCAGGAAGGCCTGGCGCAAAGTCTGCAGGCCGAGGTGGTCGCGTGCCTGGACACGCCGCCCTACAACCCAGTGCGCGATGCGCAAACCCTGACGCTGAACGCCCAGGCGATCGCCCAGTGGACGCCGCGCCTCGCCGACGCCGTGGCAGGCGTTCTCGATGGGGGAGGTTTCCCGCTGATCCTGGGTGGCGATTGTTCGATCGTGCTCGGCCCCTTGCTCGCCCTGCGGCGCAAGGGCCGTTACGGCCTGTTGTTCATTGACGGGCATGCCGATTTCTACCAGCCCGAGATCAACCCGAATGGCGAAGCCGCTTCGATGGACTTGGCCTTCGCCACCGGGCATGGCCCAGCCCTGCTGACTGATATCGAGGGCCGCCGTCCCTTGGTGCGCGAAGTTGACACGGTCATCTTCGGCTTCCGCGACGCCGCAGAACAGGCCGAATACGGCAGCCAACCGCTGCCGCCGGACATCCGCACCTTTGATCTCGACACGGTGCGCCGCCTCGGCGTAGACGAAGCCGCGCGGCAGGCAGTCGCCCACCTGAGCCGCGACGAGCTGGACGGGTTTTTCATCCACCTCGACGCTGATTGTCTCGACGATGCGGTGATGCCCGCGGTTGACTACCGCCTGCCGGGCGGGCTGTCGCTGCAAGAGTTGGCGAAGGCCTTGCAGACGGCGTTGGCCAGCGGCCGGGCAGTGGGCATGGAAGTCACCATCTACAACCCCGCGCTGGACGCAGACGGAAGCGCGGGTCGCGGCCTGACCCATGTGTTGGTCGAGGCGTTGGGAGTGCGGGCGCCGGGTGCGCCTTCGCGCGGCGCAGCCCAGGCACAAGGCTGAACGGGTGTATGGCTGAACGGGCGGTCTGGTTCGCCGGCCACCCTATTTCGGCTGGGGCGGCTCACTCCAACCGCCGCCCAGCACCTTGTAGAGCGTGACCAGGTTCTGCACCTGCGCTGCCTGCACCTGCACCACCGCTTGTTGTGAGGCGAACAGCGAGCGCTGTGCGTCCAGCACGTCGAGGTAGCTCGATGCACCGTTCTTGTAGCGCAGGTCCGCCAGCTTGAAGCGAATCTGCTCGGCGTTGGCTTGCGCCAACTGGGCACGTGCCTGCTCACCCAGCGTGGCGCGGCCGGCCAGTGCGTCCTGCACTTCGCGGAAGGCGCTCTGGATGGATTTTTCGTACTGAGCGACCGCGATGTCCCGGTTGACATTGGCGACATCGAGGTTGGCCTTGTTGCGCCCGGCATCGAAGATCGGCAGCACGATCTGCGGTGCGAAGGTCCAGGCCGCCGTGCCGCTCTTGAACAGGCCGCTCAGTTCGGTGCTCGCCGTGCCCGCACTTGCGGTCAGGCTGATGCGCGGGAAGAAATTGGCCCGCGCCGCGCCGATGTTGGCGTTGGCGGCGATGAGCTGCTGCTCGGCCTGGCGCACATCGGGTCGGCGCGCCAGCGTATCGGAGGGCAGGCCGGCTGGCAGGTCGGTGGCCAGGCGCTGCTCGCTCATCGCCAGCGGCGGTGGCAGGTCGGTGGGCACGCCTTGGCCGAGCAGCAGCACGAGGGCGTTTTCATCGATGGCACGCTGGCGCGTGAGCTGCGCCAGGGTGACACGCGCGGCTTCTAGCAGCGATTCGCTTTGCCGGTAGTCGAGCTCGGAGGCCGCGCCGTTGTCGAACTTGAGCTTGGACAGCTTGAGCGACTCTTCGCGCGTTTTCAGTGTTTCGCCGGTCAAGCCCAGCAGCTCGTCGTCGGCAATCAGGTTGAGGTAGGTGTTGGCCACGCTGGAGATCAGGCTGATCTGAGCCGCCTTGCGGCCTTCTTCAGTGCCCAGGTACTGCGCCAGCGCGGCGTCGCTCAGGCTGCGCACGCGGCCAAACAAATCGACCTCGTAGGCGGTGACTTGCAGGCCCACGGTGTACAGCGTGGTGATGTTGCCGGTGATCTGCGATGGGCCGCGCTGGGCGGCAGCGCCCAGGCCCACCGTGGGCCATTGGTCGGCACGACGCACGCCGTAGGTGGCGCGCGCCTGTTCGATGTTGAGTACGGCCACACGCAGGTCGCGGTTGTTCTTGAGCGCCACGTCGATCAGGCGCTTGAGCCGTTCGTCGACAAAGTAGCGCTGCCATTCGATGCTGGCCGCTGTGTTGGCCGCCGTGTTGGCCTCGCCCGTGAACGCTGCCGCCACTGGGGCGGCGGGGCGTTCGTACTTGGGGGCAAGGCTGGTGCAACCGACCAGCGCAAGCGCGGCCGTGAGGGTCCACAAGCGCTTGGTCGCCGTTTTAGTCATGCTGCGGTCCTTTCTTCTCAAGTTCGTGGGCATACATCTGCCGTTGCCGTTCGCTGCCCTTGAAGATCTTGCGCACGGCGACAAAGAACACCGGCACGAAGAACACCGCGAGCACCGTGGCGCTGAGCATGCCGCCCACCACGCCGGTGCCGATGGCACGCTGGCTGGCCGAGCCGGCGCCGCTGGACAAAGCCAATGGCAACACGCCCAGGATGAACGCAAACGAAGTCATCAAAATCGGGCGGAAGCGGAGGTGGCAAGCTTCGAGCGTGGCCTCGATCAGGCCCTTGCCTTGTGCATGCAGGTCTTTCGCGAACTCGATGATCAGGATCGCGTTCTTGGCCGACAGCCCGATCACCGCGATCAACCCCACCTTGAAGAACACATCGTTCGGCAAGCCGCGCATCGTGGCCGCCAGCACCACGCCCAGAATGCCCAGCGGCACCACCAGCAGCACCGAGGCCGGAATCGACCAGCTCTCGTACAGCGCCGCCAGGCACAAGAACACGGCCAGCAGCGAGAAGGCGACGAGGATCAGCGCCTGCGAACCGGCAAGCCGCTCTTCACGCGACTGGCCTGTCCATTCGAAGGCAAAGCCCGCGGGCAGTTGGCCGGCCAGGCGCTCCATCTCGTTCATCGCGTCGCCGGTGCTGAAGCCCGGTGCGGCGTCCCCTGCCAGGCGCATGGTCGGGTAGCCGTTGTAGCGGATGGTCTGCATCGGCCCGGTGATCCACTTGGTGGTGGCCACGGCCGACAGCGGCACCAGCTTGCCTTGTGCATTGAGCACGTTGATCTTCAGCAGGTCTTCGGGTTGCATGCGCGCGGGCGCGTCGGCTTGCACCACCACACGCTGCAGCCGGCCGGCGTTCGGGAAGTCGTTCACGTAGGTCGACCCCAGCGCGGTGGAGAAGGTTGCGTTGATGCTGTCGAAAGACACACCCAAGGCGGCAGCACGGTCGCGGTCGATGTCGATCTGCAACTGCGGCGCGTCTTCCAGGCCATCAGGCCGCACACCCGCCAGCACCTTGCTCTGCGCCGCCATGCCCAGCATCTGGTTGCGCGCCGCCAGCAGCGCGGCGTGACCGTTGCTGCCGCGGTCTTGCAAACGGAAGGTGAAACCGGTGGCCGTGCCCAACTCCGGAATGGCCGGCGGGCTCAGCGCGAAGATGAAGGCATCGCGCACGCCCATCAACGCACCGAAGGCGCGGCCTGCCACCGCCTGCGCCGAGTGCTCGGCGCCCTTGCGTTCACCCCAGGGTTTGAGCGTGACGAAAGCCAGCGCCGCGTTCTGCCCCTGCCCCGAGAAGCTGAAGCCCAGCACGCTCACCATCTTGTCGACCTCGGGCTGCTTGAGCATGAAACCTTCCACCTTTTGCATCACCGCGAGCGTGCGCTCTTGCGTGGCGCCCGGGGGCAACTGCACGTTGGCGATCAGGTAGCCCTGGTCTTCGTTGGGCAGGAAGGACGCGGGCAGGCGGTTGTACAGCAGGCCCACCACCGCGGTGATGGCCACGAAGATCACCAGAAAGCGCCCGGTGCGCTTGAGCATGCTGGCGACCCAGCTTTCATAACCCTTGGCGG
>JACMKW010000487.1 GCA_014379885.1 Rhizobacter sp. | reverse complement strand
TGCTGCTGGGCGCCCTGGTGCGGGTGGCGCTGCCGCTGGCCCTGCCAGCCTGGACGATGGCGGCGGTGCTCGTCTCGGCCGGCCTGTGGTCAGCGGGCTTCGGGCTTTACGCGGTGCGCTACTGGCCGGTGCTCACCCGAGCGCGGCTGGACGGCAAACCGGGTTGAGCACAATCCGTGCGATGGACTACTTCACCCTCAAGGCGATTCACCAGACCGCCGTCAGCCTGTCGGTTGCCGGCTTCTTTGCACGGGGTCTGGGTGGCTTGATGGGCGCCGGCTGGGTGAGCAGCCGCGCCGCCAAGACCGTGCCGCATGGGGTGGACACGGTGCTGCTGCTGAGCGCGCTCATGCTCGCCTGGACCTTGCGCCTCAACCCGCTCACAACACCGTGGCTTGCGGCCAAGATCGTCGCGCTGCTGGTCTACATCGGTTTGGGCAGCGTGGCGCTGAACTCGCAGCGCACAGCCCGGGTGCGCGCCGTGGCGTGGGTGGCCGCCCTGGCGAGCTTCGGCTACATCGTGTCGGTGGCGTTGACCAAGAGCCCGCTGCCGTTCCTCGGCTGGTAGCGCTGAGCCGGGCCCGCCACGCGCTTGCGTTCCACATCGCGAATGATGAACACGCCGGGGTCGTGCGGGTGATCGATCAACAGGTGCTGCACACGCCGCTGCCACAACGCCCCCAGCTCGGCCAGCACCTGCGTGTCTTGCATAGCGGCAGCACCGGGCCGTGACCGCATCACGGCCACCGATCCGGGCAGCGGCAAGGAGAGGTCGGCCGCGGCGTCCACCGCCGCACCGTTGTCGAGCCGCGTGAAGCGAATGGACAAGGGAATGTCGCGCCCAAAGCGCTGCAGGCCGACCCGCGCGAAACGCCCATGCACGCCCTTGAAGCCGAGCTCACCAGCGGCGCCCGTGAGCATTTGCACCACGGTCGCGGCCACACCGGTGCTGCCCTCATGCTCGCTCTCGCGAAACTCCACCTTCAGCCCGCCTCGCTGCGGCAGCACCCCCGGGTAGAGACGCTGCAAGGCCAAGCAGGTGAGCCAATAGGCCGCCGCCACGGTGGGGCACGAGTGCCCGGCCAGGCGCACCGCGTCGGCGTAGCTGTACTCGAACACGCCGCCCTCGGCACAACCGAGCGCCTCGGCCAGTGGGTCGTGAACCCGCAGACGCGGGATTTTGTCGAAGAAGTCGGGCAATTTCATGAGGGCCCATTTGGGCAGCATGCGATCGCGATGGGTTTGATTCGCCGCAAACTGCCTTGCATTCAGCGAAACAGGGTTCCCGCTATCGTGACGAGTTCACGTTTGCCTCTGGCAAGCGTGCCATATCGGTGCGTTCACGATCCGGAAAGCCCAACATTTTTCTCGTGAATTTTCGTGAGTACGATGGCCGTCCCTGCCCCCGCGTGGCCCGTTATCCACCTACCCAGGAGCACTCCATGAGCACACTCGTTCGAACCATTTACCTGGAATCCGAATTCGGTGTCCCCACCGATCTGGAGGCCGCTGGAACATCGCTGGAAAATCCTTACGCATACGACAGTGCTGCGCGCGACCTCAAATCGATGGCCGACCAGGGCCTGGTGAGGATCGTGCGGCAAGAGATGCACTTGGTCGGGCCAGAGCCGCTGATCAATCACATCCGGTTTGCTCGGCTGCGATAGGGGTCGCTGCCGCGTGCGAGCGCGCGTCACCCCGCTGTCATGCGCAAGGCGTAGCGTTCGGCGTTGCGGCTGCGCTCATCGCGCCGCAAGCACATGAATGCGAATTGCCATCGTTGCAGACAGCCATCTGGCCGAGCGGGCACCCGAGTGTGTTGCGAACTGGAAAGCGGCCGCGGGTGCCGTGGCACGGCTGCATGCCGACTTGACGGTGCACCTGGGTGACATCTCGCTGGATGGCCAGTTTCGTGGCGAAGAGTTGCGCTTTGCAGCGAGCGAGGCTCGAGCCTGGCCCACCCCCATGCGCTTCGTTCCCGGCAATCACGACATGGGTGACGGTTCGGGCGAACGCCCCCTCGACCCGGCCCGACTGAGCGCCTACACGGCCAGCTTCGGGCCGGACCACTGGGCCGTTTCGGCCGGGCGCTGGGAGCTGATCGGCATCAACGCGCAGCTGCTGGGCTCAGGGACTCCTGAAGAAGAAGCCCAATGGCAATGGCTGGAAGGCCACTCACGGCAAGTGGGCCGTTGGGATCACAGCATCTTGTTCCTGCATCGCCCGCTGGTGCGGCCCAACGCCGCAGAACATTCGCGCGCGGGTCGCTATGTGGCAAGCCACGCCAGCGAGCGCGTGCTCGAAGGGCCGCTGAGGCACACGCTGCGTGCCGTCGTCTCAGGGCACACGCATCAGTACCTCGACAGAATCGCCTCGGGCGTGCGGCACTTGTGGCTGCCGTCGACCGCTTTTGTGCTGCCCGACGAGATTCAGGCCCGTGTGGGCGAGAAGGTCGTCGGCGTAGGGGTGCTGGAGCTGGGCGGTTCGTCCGTCTGGTTCGACTTGCTGTGCCCGGACGGGATGGTGCGGCACAACCTGGTCGAGCTCGGCTTCCATGCCGAACTGCGGGCGCACGCCGCTACAAATGAAACGCGACGCATGGCCCGATGAAACGCTGCGAACACAGAAGCGGCGCACATTGAAGACCTTGACGCGATGTTCAGCGTCTGATCGGAAATGAAATGAATCCCATGTCTCTCTTGACCCTGCCCCCCGCCATGCTCCGGGAGTCTTTCAACCACCCCAATGAAACACCGTCGCATGGCGGTGGCACCGAACGCATGCTCGCACTCGCCGTGGGCATCGCGAGCTTCTTCGCTGCAGCGGTGGTCGTGTTCACCTGAAAGCCGGCGAACGCAACGGTTGCGCTCGCACAGGCCCCGGGGCGTGCCGCTCAAGGTACACAATGGCCGTATGGCCAACCCCAAACTCCCGGCGTTCCAACCGCTGACCGGCACCTACGAACCTTCTGCGATCCAGCAGCTTGCGGACGGGCGCTTCCTGGTGGTCGAAGATCAAAAAAGCCACCCCTTGAGTCTGGTCACGATCAGCGCTGACGGCAGCGTTGAACACACGGCTTTGACGCCCGGGCTGCTTCAGATTTTCAGCGCGTTCTGGGAGCTGGATGATCTCGAAGGCCTGGCCTTGGGCAGCTCCGGTTTTGTCTACGCCATCACCTCGCACTCTCGCGACGACAACGGCGACGAAAAGAAGTCGCGCGAAAAGCTGGTTCGTTTTCGGGTTGAGGGCCAGCGTGTGGTGAACCCCGTGGTGATCGACGACTTGAAGCGTGTCATGACCACCAGGCACCCCGTGCTGGCGGCTGCCGCCAAGGTGCGTGCAGTCAAAACCGAAGGCGGCCTCAACATCGAGGCGCTCGAAATCACGCCCGACGGTCAACGGTTGTTGATTGGTTTTCGCAGCCCGCTGAGCGGAGGCCGGGCGATCATTGCCAGCATTGACAACGCCGTGGGCATCTTCGAAACGGGAGAGGCCCCGCAGATGACCGCAGCGCTTGAAGAGTTGGACCTCGGCGGCCACGGCATTCGGGGATTGTCTTATGTTCCCGCCCTCGGCGAATACCTGGTGATCGGCGGGCCGGTGTCACGCGAACCCGCCCAGTTCGACCTCTGGCTCTGGAGCGGCCAGCCTGGCGCGCCAGCGCGCCGGGTCACGGTTCCAGGTTTGAAGGGGTTGGAGCATGCCGAAGGTGTGAGCCCAGCCACCATCAACGGCGCGGAGCGAATTGTCATCGTCAGCGACGATGGCAACCGGAAGGCGGGCCGCTGCGCCAACTATCTTTTGCTGGAGCCTGGTCAGCTGAAACCTGCGACTTGATCGGGCGCCGCCGAACTGGGCGCGGATGGACGCAAAGGCGTAAGCCTCACTCACAGCCCTCGAAGTCGATGATGAAGGTGCCGCTGACGCAGCGCCTGGGTCTACGCTCATTCGGAACTCCTCGCGGTCACTGCGAGCCGTCCCGCTTCTTCGAGGCTATTTCACGAGAGGCCGCACGGTGGTGAAGTCGCCGTCCACGGCGATCACTTGCCCGGTGAGGCGCGCCGTGCCATCGCCGAGCAGCCAGGCCATCACGTCGGCCACCTGGTCAGCCGTTTGCACGCCGCCCAGCGGGTACTGGCGCGCAGCGCCCTCGCGCATGGCAGGCATCTTCAGCATGCCGGCGGTCATAGGCGTCTCGGTCATGCCCGGGGGCCACGGCATTGATGCGCAGCCCCGTGCCGCATAGGTGGTCGCGGCGCTGCGCACCAGGGCTTCTACGCCGCCCTTGGCTGCAGCGATGGCTTCGTGATTCGCCACACCAATGCGCTCCACCACCGAACTCGCGAGCCCTGCAGCGCCGGCTCCGCCCTGCAGCGCGGCGATCCAGGCCTGCAGCATCAACACCGCGCTGTCGAGGTTGATGCGCATCACCTCGCGGTAGCCGTGTGCGCGAGTGCGGTGCAGA
>JACMKW010000486.1 GCA_014379885.1 Rhizobacter sp. | reverse complement strand
GCGGGTCGGTTCGGTGCCCGTCCACCGACGAGACGGCATCGCGGATCGCGAAGAACACCGAGAACGGCAGCAGCAGCGGCGGCTCCCCCACCGCCTTGCTGCGGTGGATGGTGTCGGCCGGGTTGTCGCCTTCGAAGAGCTTCACGTTGAACACCGGCGGGCAGTCGTTGGCCGTGGGGATCTTGTAGGTGCTGGGCGCGTGCGTGCTGAGCATGCCGGCATTCTTTGAGCCATCGGCTGGGTGCCACACCAGCTCTTCGGTGGTGAGCCAGCCCATGCCTTGAATGAACGCGCCTTCCACCTGGCCGATGTCCACGGCCGGGTTGAGCGAGCGGCCTACGTCATGCAGCAGATCGGCGCGCAAGAGTTTCCATTCGCCGGTGAGCGTGTCCACCACCACTTCGCTCACGGCGGCGCCGTAGGCGAAGTAGAAGAAGGGCTTGCCCTGCAAGGTCTCGCGGTTCCAGTGCAGGCCGGGTGTGGAATAAAAGCCGTCGGACCACAGTTGCACACTCGCCAGGTAGGCCTGCGTCACCAACTCGCAGAACGCGATGTCGTGCCCGTTCACCAGCACGCGGTCGTTGGCGAAGCGCACGCCCTTGGCCTTGCCGCCATGCTTGCTTACCGCAAAGGCCGTCAGCCGCTCGCGAATCTGGCGCGCCGCATCTTGCGCCGCCTTGCCGTTGAGATCGGTTCCGGTGGAAGCCGCAGTGGCCGAGGTGTTGACCACCTTGTGCGTGTCGGTGGCCGTCACGCGCACACTCTCGAAGCTCACACCGAGCTCGTGCGCCACCACCTGCGCCACCTTGGTGTTGAGGCCTTGGCCCATCTCGGTGCCGCCATGGTTTACCAGGATGGAGCCGTCGTTGTACACATGCACCAGCGCCCCGGCCTGGTTCAAGTGCGCCACGTTGAACGAAATGCCGAACTTCACTGGTGTGAACGCGATACCCCGCTTGAGCACCGGGCTGGTGGCGTTGAACTGCGCGATGGCATTTCGGCGCGCGCGGTAGTCACTGGTCGCTTCGAGCTGGTCGCTCAGCTCGTGAATGATGTTGTCTTCCACCGTCTGGCCATACGGTGTCGTGACACCGTTACCGGTGGCAGTCGTGGTGTTGTGCTGGGCACGGCCGTAGTAGTTGGCGCGCCGCACGTCCAGCGGGTCTTTGCCCAGGTTGCGGGCGATGGTGTCGAGGATGTACTCGATGGCTATTGCCCCTTGCGGCCCACCGAAGCCACGGAACGCAGTGTTGCTCTGCGTATTGGTCTTGCCCGAATAGCCGTGCATGGCCACGTCGGGCAGCCAATAGGCGTTGTCGAAGTGGCACAGCGCGCGTGTCATCACCGGGCCGGACAGATCGGCCGAGTGGCCGGCTCGCGAGACCATGCTGATCTCGCTGCCCAACACACGACCCTCGTCGTCATAACCCACTTCGTATTCGTACCAGAAGCAGTGGCGGCGCCCGGTGATGAGAAAGTCGTCGTCACGGTCCAGTCGCAGCTTGACCGGGCGCTTGAGCTGGCGCGCCGCCACCGCGGCGATGCAGGCGAAGGGCGCCGATTGCGACTCCTTGCCACCGAAACCCCCACCCATGCGGCGGCACTCTACTTGTACATGGTGGGCATGCAGCTTGAGCGCATGCGCCACCAGGTGCTGCATCTCGCTCGGGTGCTGGGTGGAGCAATGCACCAGCATGCCGTCGTCCTCTTTCGGGATGGCGTAGCTGATCTGGCCTTCGAGGTAGAACTGCTCTTGCCCGCCGACGTCGAGCGTGCCCTTGAGATGGTGCGGCGCGGCGGCGATGGCGGCTTGCGCATCACCCCGCACCAAATGCATGGGCGGCAGCACGTACTGGTTCTTGGCGTGCGCTTCTTGCGGTGTGAGTACCGGCGGCAGGGCGTCGACGGTGAGCACGCTCTTGGCTCGCGCGGCGGCACGGCGGGCTGCGTCGCGTGTGCTCGCGATCACCGCGAACACCGGCTGGCCCAGGTAGCGCAACTCTCCATCGGCGAGTATGGGTTCGTCGTGAATGATCGAGCCGCAGTCGTTCGGTCCGGGAATGTCGGCCGAGGTGAGCACGGCCACCACACCGGGCATGGCGCGCAGTGCATCCAGGTCAATGGCAATCAGCCGCCCATGCGCCACCGGCGACAAACCCAGCGCCGCGTGCAAGGTACCCGCGAGTTCGGGCAGGTCGTCGATGTAGGCGGCCTCGCCAGCCACATGCAAGTGCGCCGACTCGTGCGGGCGGCTGATGCCCACACGCGCCCCTTCCCGCAGCGCCTGGGCTTCGGAAGGCTGCTGCAAGAACGGTTCGAGCGGCTTGTTCATCGCCGTCCTTCCACCGAGAGCTCGGCATGCGGCATGCCACTCCACACGCTGGTGGCATCTGCCGGCAAGGCGTCGTGCGCGCGTGTCTCCAGCCAGAAGCGCTGCAACAGGTTCTGCGCTACTTGCAGGCGGTAAGCGCTACTTGCTCGCATGTCAGACAGCGGCTTGAAGTCTTGCGCCAGTGCGGCCTGAGCAAGCTTCACGGTGTCTTGCGACCACGCCTGGCCGATGAGTGCGGCCTCGGCCGCCGCCGCGCGTTGGACCGTGGCGGCCATGCCGCCGAATGCGAGGCGCACTTGCTTCACCGTATCGCCATCCAGCTCGATGGACAGGCCGGCGCACAGCGCCGAGATGTCGCAGTCAAAACGTTTGCTGATCTTGTAGGCGCGAACCTGGTGGGCCATGGCAGACAAGGGGACAGCCATCGCCTGCACGAACTCCCCAGCCTGCAACTGGTTCTTCATGTAGCCCAGGTAGAACTCGGCGAGCGGCACGCGGCGAATGCGTGCGCCCTTGCGCAACACCAGCTGTGCGTCGAGCGCCATCAGCACCGGTGCTGAGTCGCCGATGGGCGAGCCATTGGCGATGTTGCCGCCCATGGTGCCGGCGTTGCGAATGGGTGGCGAGGCAAAGCGCAACCACACGTCGGTGAGCGAGGGCAGGCGTTGCACGAGCGCGTGCCATGCCGATTCGAGCGAAGCCGCCGCGCCAATCAGCAACTCGCCCTCGTGTTCTTCGATGCGTTGAAGCGCTTGCACATCGCCCACAAAAATGATGTCGCCCAACTGCTTGAACTGCTTGTTGACCCACAGCCCAACATCGGTGGAGCCGGCCAGCAGCTGCGCCTGCGGGTATTGCTCGCGCAAGCTCGCCAAGGCCTCCAATGTGCGCGGTGCGCGGAAGTGATCGACCCGCTGCGGGCCTTCAACTTGTCGGTTGAAGGCACCGTAGAGAAACCCGCCCTCACGTTGGATGCCATTCAGTGCCGCCACCACGGGTGCGGTGTCCAGGGTCGAAACCGGCAGCTCGAACATGCGCTCACCCGCGTCAAGAATCGGCCGATAGCCGGTGCAGCGGCACAGGTTGCCCGAGAGTTCGTCGGCCAGCTGCTGGCGTGTGGGCTGGCTGGCGCAGGCCTGGTGGTGTTCGTAGGCCGACCACAGCGACATCACGAAGCCCGGCGTACAG
>JACMKW010000485.1 GCA_014379885.1 Rhizobacter sp. | reverse complement strand
GATTGCTGTTGCCGCAAAAGGGGCTGCCGCCGGCGATCTCCAGCAACTGCTTGGGGTTGAGCATCATGCTGTTGTAGATCGCAACGGCTTGCGAGCCGCCCGGCGGGACGGTGTCGTTCTCGCACGCAAAGATCAAGGTCGGCACGACGACCGATGAGAAGTTGGTCGAGCTGACCGAAGGCGATTGCGGTATCGCCGCCTTGAGTGAGGGGCGGTTCTGAGCCGAGATCATCGAACCGCCACCGCCCATCGACGAGCCCATCACGCCCATGCGCGTGGTGTCCACCTTGTTGTAGATCGGGCTGCCGCTGGTGCGCGCAAGCGTGGCCACCTGGTCGAGCGCCGCAAGCTGCTGGCGTGAGCGGCTGGGAGGCTGGTCGAAACTGGAGTTGGTGTCGATGGTGATGACCACGAAACCGTGGGAGGCGAGCCGTGGCCCCCACCAGTTGATGCTGCTCTGGCGTGCAGAGAAACCCGGCACGACTGCAATGGCGCCCACGGTGCCGCCCGCGTTGGTGGGGTAGTACACGGTGCCGCCGGCATAGCCGCTCGGGCGGCTCACGGTGAACGAGCTGAACGCGAAGGGGCCGCGGCTGGCTTCGAGTGAGTCGCGGGTAGGGTTCGGGCCGCGTGCGTAGGGGTTGGTTTGGGCGAAAGTGCCGGCGGAGAGCATCAGCGCACTGATGAACAGGGCCGCTTTGGCGAAGCCTTGCAGGGTTGTCATGGTTGTCTCCTGACTGGGGTGTGATGGAAACCCGCAGCCGGTGGAGTCGGGCCTGTTTTGGCGGTGGGTGGCCGATCTTTCTCTGGCCGCCCAACTTTCTCATTGGCGCTTTCCAGCTGCGTTCGGGATCAAGCCTCGAGCAGGCTTTTGTGTTACGCGCGCGTCGGGTGTGTTGATCTTGATGGGGGTACAGCTGCCCCCATCGCTGTCAGGGCCGTGCCACGCGATGCCCACTATGCTCAGGCTCCCTTGGTGATCTTCTTAAAGCTCATGGTCGAAATGCTCAAGCGTTCATGGTTGGTGGTGTTGGCTGGCTTGGTGGCGGTTGGTGTGGTCGCATACGCGTTGATGCGCTCACCAGCTGAGGCGGAGCCCACACCTGCCTCATCGGCGACAGCCAGCGGGGTTGCAGGCGCCGGCGCTCGAAGCGCTGCGTCGGGCGGGTCTGGTGCACAGCCCTGGGAGGTCACGGTGTCGGATGCGATGGGCGCCACGCTCAGCGCGGCGCGTCTGTTCGAGCTGGGGTTTGCCGGCGGGTTGGTGATCGACCGCAACACCCGCGCATCGATCGAAGCGCTGTTGAATTCGATGCCGGAAGAGCTGTCCGAGAAAGACCTCGCTCGGCTGGAGCGCACCTTGCGAGAAGGCCTGCCCAAGGAAGACGCTGAGAAGGCGCTCAAGCTCGTTCGCGACTACCGTGGCTACACCAAAGACGTGCGCGAGGAGCTGCTGCCCAAGGGCATCCCCAACAGCCTCGTCGAATCGATGGCCTTCTTCGACCAGATGGACGCCGTGCGGCGCCGCCATTTCGACGATGCCACCGCCAATGCGCTCTTCGGGCCCTACGACGGCTACGCCCGCATCACGATGGAGGCCATGTTCGTTCAGCAGGATGCAACGCTCACTCCCGAGCAGAAGAACCAGCGCCTCGATGTGCTGCGCGCCAAGCTCCCCGCGGACCAGAAGCCCCTGATTCCCGTGTACGTGCCTGAGCCGGCCGCCTCAGCACCTGGTGCTTGAGCAAGCGGCGGTGGTGCACGCGGCATGAGGCCCCGCATCGCCTGCTGAAGTCGGCCGCGCCCCGGTAAGACCTGGCGCGGCTGCCGCCTCTGACCAGGCTTGCCCTCAGGGGGGAGGCGGCTGGAAGCCCGGCACACCCATCTGCCACAGGAAGAAGGCAAACATGTCGGCCCGCTCTTCCAGCTGCTGCTTCTTGGTGTTGCCCACTCCGTGGCCTGCGTCGTAGGCCAGACGCATGAGCACCGGCTTGCCGCTGTTGGTGCTGGCCATCAGGAGAGCGGCCGCCTTGGTGCTTTCCCACACCTCCACACGTGGGTCGTTCACGCCGTGCGTGAGCATCACGGCGGGGTAAGGCGTGCCGGGCTTGATGTTGGCGTAGGTGCTCATGGCCAGCAAGGCCTTGAAGCCGGCTTCGGTCTTGGTGCTGCCGAACTCGGGGATGTTGGGCACGCCGTTGGCGGTGGTTTCCATGCGAATCATGTCGAGTGCACCCACCGCGGGGATGACGGCTGCAAACAGGTCGGGCCGCTCGGTCATGGCCCGGCCCACCAGAATGCCACCGGCGCTGCCGCCCAGAATGCCAAGCTTGGAAGCTTGTGTGTACTTCTGCGCGATCAGGTATTCAGCGCAGGCGATGAAGTCTTTCCAGGTGTTGGGTTTGGTGGCCTGGTAGCCGCCGCGGTACCACTCTTCGCCGTAGACGCTGGTGCCACGCGGGTTGGCAATGGCGTACACGCCGCCGGCATCGAGCCAGGCCAGGCGGCTCACGCTGTAAAAGGGTTCTTCGGTGATGCCGTAGCTTGCGTAGCCGTACAAGATGGTGGGGTTGCTGCCATCGAGCTTCACACTGTCGCGGTGAATGATGGACAAGGGCACCAGCGCACCGTCGTGGCTCTTCACCTTGACCTCGGTGGTCACAATGCCTTGCGGCGTGTCGTACGTGCCGGCGGGTTGCAGGCCGGTGTTGGCCACGCTGCCGTCGGCCGCCACCAGGTAGACCTGGCGTGCGCTGTTCCAGCTTTGCAGGTCGATGATGACGCCCGGCAGCCTGGGGTTGGCCGCGGTCACGCCGCCTTCGCTGTTGGACAGCTCGAACGAGCCTTCGAGCGGCAGCTTCACTTCCACCGGCGCACCACTCGCACCGTGGGCGCGCTTGAAGAGGCGCTTGACGTTGCCGTCGCGTGTTTCCACATAGATGGCATCGGCCGCGGCCACCACGTTGACCACCACGCGGTCAGAAGCGGGCATGACCACCTCGGCCGACTTCAAGTCGGGTGAGCCGAGCTTGAGCGACAGCACCTGCGAGCGCGGCGCGCTCTTGTGCGAGACGAGATACAGCGTGCCGCCGAAGTAGGCGATGCTGGTGACGTCGTCGCTGCTGCTGAGCACGCGCTTCCAGGCCGGCTTGCCCAACAGCACGCCCGCCTGCGGTGCCACGTACAGGCCTTGTTCCCGCTGGGTGCCGTTGATCACGTAGCCGAAAGCCCATTGGCCGTCGTGCGAGAAGCTCACCACCGGGATCTCAGCGGCGCCGATCTTCACGCCTTTCACGTCGGTGCCGAACACGCTGCGGGCGGCTGCCACGCGCTCGCCGGGGCGCAGCAGCAGCGTCTGGCTGTTCTGATATTTGTCGGTGGCCTTCGCACCTTTGCCTTGAGCACGCAGGCGGTTGAAGACGAAGCTCTTGCCATCGGGCGACCAATCGACCCCGCCAAAGTCAGCGCGGGGGATGGGTGTGCCCACAGGCTTGCCGGTGCGTGTGTTCAAGAGGTGCAGCACTGCTGCTTCAGAGCCCTGGGCCGACAGGCCATAGGCCACCAGTGAGCCGTCTGGCGAGGGGGTGTACCAGTTGATGGCGTGCGGCTTGCCGGTTTTCTTTTCCAGCGCCTCGGGGTCGACGAGCAACTTGTCGGCTCCCTTTACGCCCTGGCGCATGTAGAGCTTGAACTGGTTTTCGGTCGCCGAGCGGCGCTCAAGGAAGTACAGGTCGCCAGGCAGGCGCGTGACCTGGGCTATGCGGTCGGAGGTGGCGGAGTCGTATTTCTGGATCTTTTCAAGCAGCGCGTTGCGCCCGGGAATGCGCGCCAGCGTGGCGTAGGCATGGTCGCTGTGCGCCTTCATCCACTTGGCAACGTCGGGGTCAGCCTTGTTCTCGAAGTAGCGGTAGGGGTCGTCGACCTTGGTGCCGAAATGGGTGTCGGTCACGTTGCGCACGGCGGCGGTGGGCAGCGTGGTTTGCGCGAAGGCGGCCAGCGCTGTGCCGCCAAGGGCCAACGCCAAAGCGGCATGGCGCAGTTGAGAAAACGCGAAAGAAAACGCGAAAGAAAACGCAAGCTTCATGGTGTGAAGGTTCCTGAGATGAGGCCAGCCGCGCAAGGGTGGTTGCGCTGCCGGTTTGAGGGAGGCGTGGTTGCCGGGAGCGAAGTTAGCACGGCGCGCTCAGGGCTCGCCATCCCAATAGTCGAGGGCGTCTTTGAGGGGGTGGATCTGGTCAAACCCATACGGGTCGCCATCGCGCGTGGCCGAGGCCAGGTACTTGCCGGAGTCGGGGTACTCCACCACCTCGGGGCTGTCTTTGGTGCTGATGGACAGGTACTTCAGCGGCGCGGCCGAGGAGTTGATGATCTGGTGCGGGTACGCAGGGCCCGGCGGAATGAACACCACGTCGCCGCTGCGGATGGGCAGCATCTCGCCTGCCACACGCAGCGTGCCCTCGCCTTCGAGCACGACGAACATCTCTTCTTGTGCGTAGTGAAAGTGGTAGGGGCACGAGCGCTTGCCGGGCGCCACGGTGTCAACGCTCGCGCCGAGCTTGCGTGCGGCGGTGCCGGGGCCGAGGCGGGCACCCAAGGCGTCGTACAACGGGTCGCGCTGTTCGTGCTTGAGTGGCACGTCGTTGAAGTTGCGGATCAACTCTTGACGCAAGGTGTCAGCGCGGGAGGCTTGGCTCATGGAGTTCTCCTTGGAACCCGCAGCGTGCCACACAGCGCATGCCGGCGTACAGCGCCGCGTCGCAGCGCTGTACAGGCCTATCCGGTCAGGGCTTGGGCAAGGGCGCGCCGATGTAGCTGGTGTCAGCCAACTCCTTGGTGGCCTCGGCCGGGTCAACCAATTCAGGGTAGACACGACCCACCATGATGCCGAACCCAACCTTGGTGCGCACGTAGCGCGTTTGGCCGGCATCCAGGTTGAAGGTCAGCTTCTTCTCGACTTCGGTCGAGGTGCTCACTTCCATCGGGCCGGGGGCCGTGGTGACAAAGAAAAAGCCGCCTGGCTTGGATTCACCGACGACCTTGCCGTTGAGCAGGATGTTGGGCTGGATCGCGGCGCCCATCATGCTGCCACTGCGATAGAAGTACACACGGGCCTCGTTCGCTTGCACAGGCTTGATGGACGCGCTGACTTCAGACATCTTGGGGCCTGTGGCACAGGCGGTGAGCAGGGCCACCATCAACAAAGCAAAAACGCTACGCAAAACTCTCATGCACTATTT
>JACMKW010000484.1 GCA_014379885.1 Rhizobacter sp. | reverse complement strand
CCGTGGTAGGCCACCGGGTCGGCTTCGGCCAGCTTGTAACCCATGCCTTTCTTGGTGACCACGTGCAGGAAGAGCGGGCCCTTCATGTCGCGCAGGTTCTCAAGGGTGGGAATGAGTGAATCGAGGTCGTGGCCGTCGATGGGGCCGAAGTAGGTGAAGCCGAATTCTTCGAAGATGGTGCAAGGCACGACCATGCCCTTGGCATGCTCTTCCAGGCGGCGCGCCAGCTCGAACAGCGGCGGTGCGTTCTTCAGCACGGTCTTGGCGGTGTCGCGGGCAGCGGCGTAGAACTTGCCACTCATCAGGCGAGCCAGGTAGCGGTTGAGCGCGCCCACCGGCGGCGAGATCGACATGTCGTTGTCGTTCAGCACCACCAGCATGTTGGTGCCCGATACACCGGCGTTGTTGAGTGCCTCGAACGCCATGCCGGCGGTCATGGCGCCGTCGCCGAGCACGGCCACAGCGCGGCGGTCTTCGCCCTTGATCTTGGCGGCGATTGCCATGCCCAGCGCAGCCGAGATCGAGGTCGACGAATGCGCAGTGCCAAAAGTGTCGTATTCGCTTTCGGGGCGGCGCGGGAAGCCCGACAGGCCACCCAGTTGGCGCAGCGTGGCCATGCGCTCGCGTCGGCCGGTGAGGATCTTGTGCGGGTAGGTCTGGTGGCCCACGTCCCAAACGATGCGGTCTTTGGGCGTGTTGAACACGTGGTGCAGCGCAATCGTCAGCTCCACCGTGCCCAGGTTGGACGACAAGTGCCCACCGGTCTGCGACACGCTTTGCAGCACGTAGTCGCGCAGTTCCACGGCCAACTGCTTGAGCTCAGGGCGCGACAGCCGGCGCAGGTCGGCCGGGCTCTGGATGGTGTTCAGCAGGTTGTCAGTCATGTTTCAGCAGTCTCTGTCCACCACTTTGTCGGCCAGCTGGCGCAACCAGGTCACATCGGCCAAGCCGCTGCGATTCAACGCAGCTTGCGCTTTTTCGCGCAGCTCGAGGGCGTGGCGCTGCGCGGCGTCCAAGCCCAGCGCGGTGACGTAAGTGGGTTTGTTGTTGTGAATGTCTTTGCCCGCCGTCTTGCCGAGCGTCTCGGACGCCTGGGTCACGTCGAGGATGTCGTCGACCACCTGGAAAGCCAGGCCCACGGCATCGCCGTAGTCGGCCAATGCATGCCAGGCCGTCGGCGAGGTGGTGCCACAGGCGGCGCCCATTAGCACGCTGGCTTGCAACAGCGCACCGGTCTTGCGGTGGTGCATGTCGCGCAGCGCCTGTTCGTCGAGCACCCTGCCAATGCTCGCCAGGTCGATGGCCTGGCCACCGGCCATGCCGGCGTGGCCGGCCGAACGGGCCAGCAAGGAGCACAGCTTGGCCTGTAGCGCCGGTGGCACACCTTCATCGGGCGTGAGCACCTCGAAGGCCAAGGCCTGCATGGCGTCGCCCGCCAGCATGGCCTGCGCTTCGCCGAACTGCACGTGCACGGTGGGCTTGCCCCGCCGCAGCACGTCGTTGTCCATACAGGGCATGTCGTCGTGCACCAGCGAATAGGCGTGGATCAGTTCCACCGCACAAGCGGCACGCAATGCGGCTTCACAACCGCCCTGCACTGCATGTGCCGCCGCCAGCACCAGCAGCGGGCGCAGGCGCTTGCCACCATCGAGCACGCCGTAACGCATGGCCTGGCCAAGACCGGCGGGCGCCGCGCTCGGCACCCATGCCGACAAGGCCGACTCGACGGTGTCGAGCTGGCTGCGTGACCACGCTTCGAAATCGACCAGGGTCATTCGTTCTTCCAAGGCTTCAGTTGGCCATCTTCGAGCACCTTGACCTGCGACTCCACGGCTTCAAGACGCTCGTGGCAGTAGTTCAGCAAATCAGCGCCCCGGCGGTAACTCAGCAGCAGACCGTCGAGTGGCAACTGCCCACCTTCCATGGCCGCCACCAGGGCTTCGAGCTCGGCCAGGGCCTGTTCGTAGTTGGCGGGCTGCAGGCTGGAAGTCGGGGCGGGGGATGTTTTGGCCATCGTGCGCGGGCAAAGTCAAGATTGTAGTCAGCCACGCTTCACAAAGCGTTGCACAGGCGCGCCAGACAACGAGAGCCCTCTAAAGTGACAAGGCCAGGGCAGACACGCTTGCCCCATGGTTACAATCCCGCCCTCGCTGACTGACGGAGTTCACCCCGTCCGCGCCGTGCGCAGCGAAAACATCCCACCCGCGGGCTTCATACGGGTGGCACGTTCACATCGGTTGTAAGGAAACCTCGGGATCATGTCTGACCTGAGCCTCGCTCTCCCCGCGCTTGGTCAAAAGCGCCCCCAACTCCCCGTATCAGCCTATTTCGACGACGACCTGCATCGCCGCGAGATGGAGCTCATCTTCCAGCACGGGCCCCGCTACCTGGGGCACGAACTGGCTGTGCCCGAGATCGGCGACCACTACGCCTTGCCGCAAGAGGGTGAGGGCCGCGCCTTGGTGCGCACGGCCCAGGGCATTGAGCTCATCTCCAATGTCTGCCGGCATCGGCAGGCGGTGATGCTGCGCGGGCGTGGCCACACGGGGCAGAACATCGTCTGCCCCCTGCACCGCTGGACGTATGACCTGAAGGGCCAGCTCATTGGCGCCCCGCATTTTGAGCAAGACCCCTGCTTGCACCTCAACCGCTACAAAACACGCAGCTGGAACGGCCTGATCTTCGAAGACAACGGGCGCGACGTGGCGGCCGAGCTGGGCGCCATCGGCCCGCGCGCGGACTTCGACTTCAGCGGCTACGTGCTCGACAAGGTGCAGCTGCATGAGTGCAACTACAACTGGAAGACCTTCATCGAGGTCTACCTCGAGGACTACCACGTCGGCCCCTTCCACCCCGGCCTGAGCCAGTTCGTCACCTGCGACGACCTCACCTGGGAGTTCGGCCGCCACCACTCCGTGCAAACCGTCGGCGCCAACAAGGCGCTGGCCAAGGCCGGCTCCGACGTGTACCTCAAGTGGCACGAAGCCGTGCTGGCCTTTCGCAACGGCAAACCACCCAAGCAGGGCGCCATCTGGCTCACCTACTACCCGAACATCATGGTCGAGTGGTACCCGCACGTGCTGGTGGTGTCCACGCTCTACCCCAAAGGCCCGCAAAAAACACTCAACGTGGTCGAGTTTTTCTACCCCGAAGAGATCACCGCTTTCGAGCGCGAGTTTGTCGAGGCCCAGCAGGCCGCCTACATGGAAACCTGCGTCGAAGACGACGAGATCGCCCTGCGCATGGACGCCGGCCGCAAGGCGCTGCACGAGCGCGGCGACAACGAAGCCGGGCCTTACCAGTCGCCGATGGAAGACGGCATGGAACAGTTCCATGTTTGGTACCGCCGCACGATGCACTTCAAAGCCTAAAAACATGACAGCGCCGGTACTGATCATCCTGGCGTCTTTCCTGTTCGCCACCATGAGCGTGTGCGTGAAGCTCGCCTCCGAGCTCTACGCCACCGGCGAGATCGTGTTCTACCGCGGCATGGTGGGCGCGCTGACGCTGGCGCTCCTCACCTGGCGCCAGGGCGGCACGCTGCGCACCCCCGTGCCGTCCATGCATTTCTGGCGCAGCCTGAGCGGCGTGCTGGCGCTCGGCCTGTGGTTCTACGCCATCGGCAACCTGCCACTGGCCACCGCGATGACCCTGAACTACATGTCGTCGGTGTGGATGGCGTTGTTTCTCATCGGTGGCGCGGTGATGCTGGGCACCTCGCGGGTGGACGGCCGGCTAATCGCCACCGTGCTGCTCGGCTTCGTGGGCGTGGGCTTGATCCTGCGCCCCACCATCGAAGAGAACCAGCTGTGGCATGGGCTGATCGGTTTGCTGTCGGGAATGATCGCCGCCACCGCCTACCTGCAGGTGACAGCGCTTGGCCGTGCGGGTGAACCGGTGTATCGCATCGTTTTCTACTTTTCCCTCGGTGGCGCGATGCTGGGCGCGCTCGCCACACTCTGGACTGGTTTTCACGCCCACACCTGGCGCGGCGCCGCGCTGCTGCTGGCCGTGGGTGTGCTGGCCACCACGGCACAGATGCTGATGACACGCGCCTATAGCACCGGCAAGATGCTGGTGAACGCCAGCCTGCAGTACCTGGGCATTGTCTTTTCGTTCGTCTACGGCGTGCTGTTGTTCAACGACAAGATCACCTGGATGGCCTTGCTGGGCATGCTGTTCATCGTCTGTTCGGGCCTGGCTGCCACCTTGTTGCGCAGCAAGACGGCGTTCGCCGACACCGCCACACCCACCGAAAGTTAGGGCCTACCCATGCACCCCTTGATCAGCGCCCACGACTTGTTGGCCCGCAGCCCGCAGCCGGTGCTGCTGGACTGCAGCTTCGATCTCGCCGACCCCGCTGCCGGCGAGCGCAGCTACCGTGAGCGCCACCTGCCCGGCGCGCGCTACGTGCACCTTGATCGCGACCTGTCTGCCCCCAAAAACGGCCACAACGGCCGCCACCCGCTGCGCGAGCCCGAAGACTACGCACGGTGGATGGGCGAGACGGGCATCGCTCCGGGTACGTCGATCGTGGTCTACGACCGCCAAGGAGGCACTTTCGCCGTGCGCGCCTGGTGGGTGCTGCGCTGGATGGGCCATGCCAACGTGGCGCTGCTCGACGGCGGCCTCGCAGCCTGGCAGCAAGCCGGTGGCGCGCTGAGCACCGATCTGCCCACACCCCATCCAACCACTGCCTACCCATGGGAACACCCAGCCCTGCCCACGCTCCACGCGCAACAGCTCCAATCGCGCCTTGCAGACGTGCTGGTGATCGACGCCCGCGCCCCCGAGCGCTACCGTGGCGAGGTGGAGCCGCTGGACGCCGTCGCCGGCCACATCCCCGGCGCCGTCAACCGCTTTTTCAAGGACAACCTGCAGGCCGATGGTCGTTTCAAACCGGCCGAGCAGTTGCGCGCCGAGTTCGGCGCGCTGCTGGATGGCCGGCCGGTGGTGCATCAATGCGGATCGGGTGTCACGGCCTGCCACAACCTGTTGGCCATGGAACTGGCGGGCTTGGAGGCCGGCGCGCTGTACCCCGGCTCATGGAGCGAGTGGTCAAGCGATGCATCGCGGCCAATGAGCGCCCGTAGGCATTGACTTACATCACACCAGCGTTCGCTGCGGTTGACCTGTCGGCCAGCCGGGGCTAAGTTCGCGTTTGAACGCTCCTGTTCGACTTTGGAGATGATCATGTTCAACCGCATCCTGGTTCCGACCGACGGTTCTGACATCACGAAGAAGGCGGTCGACACCGCCATCGCGTTGGCCAAGTCGGTCAACGCCAAGCTTTACACCCTGAGCGTGAAAGAACCTTTCCCCTACAGCGCGATTTCCGAGATGCAGCCCACGCCGCCGCAGGAGTTCTTCGATGCCCAGGAACGCATGGCCTCGGCCCGCGTGAAAGAGGTGCGCGAAGCGGCAGAAGGGATGGGCCTGCTGTGCGAGGCGCACACCGTGGAGGCCTTGCACCCCTGGGAGGCCGTGATCGAACATGCACGCCGACATGAGTGCGGCCTGATCGTGATGGCCTCACATGGCAGGCGCGGTGTCAGCGCCTTGCTGCTGGGCAGCGAAACTCAGAAAGTGTTGACGCACAGCAAGGTGCCGGTGCTTGTGGTTCGTTGACTGGTCAGTACGGATCATCCATCACAGACCGCTCAGCCTGAGGTATCGAAGGCCTGGCACGGTCTGAGCGTGGCTTCGATACGCGAATGCGTACCCTGCCCTGAGGTATCGAAGGGTCAGGCTGAGCGGTCTGTGGCGTTCTCCGCCTAGTGAGCGTGCACGACCTGCAGCACGCCCACGATGATCAGCATGCCGGCCGCCAGCCAGGCCAGCTGCGACAACGTGTCCTTCATCGACAGGCGGTGCTGCAACTGCGGGATCAGGTCAGCCACCGCCACGTAGATGAAGCTGCTCGATGCCACCACCAGCAGGTAGGGGAAGAGTTGCGACCACGGGCCGACGATGAAGTAGCCCACCACCCCGCCCACCACCGCGGCCAGGCCCGACATCGCGTTGTAGAGCAAGGCCTTGCGGCGTGACAGGCCGGCGTTGAGCAGCACGATGTAGTCGCCCACCTCTTGCGGAATCTCGTGCGCAATGATGGCCAGTGAAGTCACCAGGCCCAGATGCACATCGGTCAGGAAGGCGGCGGCGATGATGATGCCGTCGCAGAAGTTGTGGATGCTGTCGCCCAGCAACACGCTCCAACCGCCGCGGCCGGCTTGCTGCTGGTCGAAATGGTGATGGTGCTGGTGCCCATCGCCTTGGTGGTGGTGGCTGTGGCGGTAGAGCTCGGCTTTTTCCAGCAGAAAGAAAAAGATCAGGCCGGCGAGCAGCGTGGCAAACAGCGCTTGCGGGCTGGCCTTGCTCTCGAAGGCCTCGGGCAGCACGTTGAGCAAGGCCGTGGCGAGTAGCACACCGGCCGACAGGCTCACCAGGTGCTGCACCACGCGCCCCAGCACCTTGACGGTGAGGCTGGCGGCAATGAACACCGACAGCAGGCCGCCGGCCAGCGTGGCGGTGATGATGTAGAGAAGGGTCATTCGTCGGGTGACATGAAAAAGCCGCGCAGGGCGCGCGGCTCACAGCAAGGGTGCCAAGCTTAACGTGTCAGGCAGCGCCCTTGGCGTGGAGGCAGCCGACGGCGCGCTTCCAGTCCATGGAAGGACGAGGGCAGACTTTCCGGTCGCAGCGTGAACCAATGCACAGCTCATGGGCGAGGACGGTGTGGCGCCGAAGCCCGTGGCACCACGGATATCGGAACTTTTCGCCTGAAACGCGAGCGGCGCGGGGGCAAGCAGGGCTGCCGCCCTTGCGCCAGCTCGTGGCTGCGGCAATCCTCGCCCCTTGGGCCTCACGCGCTACCGCGCCTGCCGGCCTCAAGCATTCCGCCGCCACACCACACCGTGCACACGCCCACTGCTTCCGTCTCTGACAGTGCACCCGCCACTGAGGCGGATCTGTCCGAACTGACCGACCCGCAGTCCACCGACTTGCGTGGCCGGCTGCGCGCCATGCAGGTGCAGGCGGTGCTGACCCTCACGCCCATGGTCGTGGCCGCCAACGCTGTGGGGGTGGGCATGCTGTGCTGGACATTCCGCAATCACGTGCCCTGGCTTCAACTGGCCCTCTGGGCTTTGCTCGTGGGCTGCGGCGTGGCGATGGGCGTGCGCGCCTGGTGGCGCTGGCGGCAGGGTTACGCCCCCAAGCAGGTATCGACCCGTGCCACCAGCCACGCCGCAGGGCATGCTGCCTTCATGGGCATCTTGTGGGCAGCGCCCCTGCCCTTCATGAGCTCGGGCGCCACACCCACGCAGTTTCTCGTGCTCACCAGCATCACCGTGGCCATCATGTGCGCCGGCGCAGCGGCGCTCGCGCCGATACGCCAGGCGGGCACGATCTTCCCCGCGCTGATGAGCGTGGGGGCCGCGGCAGCTGTGATGCAGCTGAACGCCGAAGCCGCCCTGACGATGTTCCTGTTGCTGGTGGTGTACGTGCTCGTCGTGCTGGCCGGTGTGCGAGCCTGGTCACGCATGTTCAAGGCACGTGTGGTGGCCGAGTTGCGCGCCGACAACCAACGCGAAGTGATCGGGTTGCTGCTGCACGACTTCGAGCAGCATGCCGCCGACGTGCTGTGGGAGATCGACACCGAAGGCCGGCTGCGCCGCGTGTCGCACCGCATGGCCCGCCTGCTCGGGCGCCCGGCCAGTGCGCTCGAGGGCCGCAGCCTGCTGGAGGTTCTGCTGCGCCGCCAACGCAAGCTGCGCGAATCGGTGGCCACCGAAGGCGCGGCGGCACTCAAGCGCCTGGCTCAACATCTGGAAGACGGCACACCGTTCAGCCACATCGAGCTGCCCGTGAAGGTGGCCGAGCGCACGATCTGGTGGTCGCTCACCGCCAAACCCGTTGATGGCGCCAGTGGCTGGCGTGGCGTGGTCTCCAATGTCACCTCGGCTCGCGAGGCGCAGAACCATGTGTGGCACCTCGCCCACTTCGATGCCGTCACCGACCTCAGCAATCGCCACCGCTTCCGCATCGAACTCGACAGCGCGCTTGCGAGCGTGCGCCAGTCGGGCGAACAATGTGCCGTGCTGTGCCTCGACCTCGACGGCTTCAAGACCATCAACGACGCGCTCGGCCACGACATGGGCGACAAGCTCCTGCGCGTGGTCGGTCAGCGCCTGGAGGCCGCACGGCGCGAAGGCGACGTGGTCGCACGCCTGGGCGGTGACGAGTTCGGCCTGATCGTGCGCGACGTGACCGACGCCGATGAAGTGGCGCTGGTGGCCGGCCGTGTGCTGTATGCACTCGGCAAACCCTGTGAGATCGGCGGTGTGACGGTGCCGCTCGGCGCGAGCCTGGGCGTAGCGCTGGCGCCGCGCGACGGCCTGGACGCCGACGTGCTGCTCAAACACGCCGACCTGGCCCTGTACGCCGCCAAGGCAGCCGGCCGCGGCCAGTTCAGCTTCTACACGCAGAGCATGGGCGCACGCGTGATGAAGCGCCTCGATGTGGAGCGTGCACTGCGCGAGGCCATCCCGGGCAAACAATTGCAACTCGTGTACCAGCCGCAGATCAACCTGTCGAACCACGAGGTGATTGCCTTCGAGGCATTGTTGCGCTGGAAGCACCCCGAGCTGGGCGATGTGCCGCCGCACGAGTTCATTCCCGTGGCCGAAGAGGCCGGCATGATCCATGAGATCGGCAAGTGGGTGCTCCACGAGGCCTGCAAGGAGGCGCGCGCCTGGCCCGAGCACGTGCGCGTGGCGGTCAACCTCTCGCCTTTGCAGGTGATGGCACGCGACCTGCGCGCCGACGTGGCCCATGCGCTGGCCACCAGCGGCTTGCAGCCGCAACGGCTGGAGATCGAGATCACCGAATCGGTGTTGATGGCCGACAGCAGCAGCACACTCGCCAAGCTGCACAGCCTGCGCGAGCTGGGCGTGCGCATCGCGCTTGATGACTTTGGCACCGGCTATTCATCGCTGGCCTACCTGCGCCGCTTTCCGTTCGACCAGCTGAAGATCGACCGCTCCTTCGTCTGCGAGATCGTCGACCGCCCCGACGCACGCGCCATCGTGCGCGCCACCATCGAGATGGCACGCGCGCTGCGCATGGACACGCTGGCCGAAGGTGTGGAAGACGAGCCCGCGCTCGAGGTCTTGCGCGAGCAGCAATGCGATTCAGTACAAGGGTTTCTGATCTCGCCGCCTCTGCACAGTACCGAGGTGGCGGGCTTTCTGCAGGCCCGATCGGCCCTGACACGAACCAGGGGCAACGATGTGTCGTCAGACGCAGAGGGCTTGCAGGCCGCCTGAATAAAAACAAGCAGGCTCTCACCACAAAACCGTCGCGAGATGCCCGCACAATTCCGGGCATGAACCAAGCTCTCCCGCTTTACAAGGACCAGTTGGCCTCCATCGACATGGGCTCCAACAGCTTCCGGCTGGAGATCGGCCAGCTGATCCCGGGCCGCTACAAGCGCATCGACTACCTGAAAGAAACCGTGCGCCTGGGCGCCGGCCTCGACGCCCAGGGCCTGCTGAACGAAGACGCCATGCAGCGAGGCCTGGCCTGCCTGCGCCGCTTTGCACAGCGTCTCGAAGGCTATGCACCCGCCCAGGTACGCGCCGTGGCCACCCAGACGCTGCGAGAAGCGCAAAACCGCAATGCCTTTCTGGAGCGTGCGAAGACCGCACTCGGCCACCCCATCGAGGTGATTTCGGGTCGCGAAGAAGCCCGACTCATCTTTGCCGGCGTGGCGCGCCTGCAGCCCTCTGACGAATGGCGCCTGGTGGTCGACATCGGCGGGCGCTCCACAGAAATGATCCTCGGCCAAGGCCGCACGCCGCTGCGCGCCGAGTCGTTCCAAGTGGGCAGCGTGAGCCTTTCAATGCGCTATTTCGGCGATGGGCGCTTTACCGAGAGTGCGTTTCGCGCCGCCCAGGTGGCCGCTGGAGCCGAACTGGAAGAGGCGCTGGCGCCGTTTGCAGCGCGTCACTGGCGCGAGGCGTTGGGCTCGTCGGGCACGGCGGGCGCCGTGTCGCAACTGCTGGCGGCCAATGGCATCACCGACGGCGTGATCACCCCCGACGGCCTGCGCTGGTGCATGGACCAATGCCTGCGTGCCGGCCGCATCGACCGCCTCAACCTGCCCGGGCTCAAGGAAGACCGCCGCGCGGTGATCGGCGGCGGCCTGTCCATCCTCTATACCCTGGCCACCCATTTCGGCATCGAAGCCCTGCTGCCCGCGCGTGGCGCATTGCGGCAAGGGGTGATCTTCGATCTGGACGAGCGGCTCAACGCCGAAGCCCGCGACGGAGCCCACGCCCATGACGTGCGCGATGCTTCCATGGCTGAACTGCAGCGCCGCTTCGAGGTCGACGTGACCCAGGCAAGACGCGTGGCGGCCGTGGCTGATGCGCTCTACACCAGCGTGGCGCCCAACGTCGACGCCTCTTTATCGCGCGAGCTGGGCTGGGCGGCCGCGGTGCACGAGATCGGCATGATGGTGTCGCACCACGACCACCACCGCCACAGCGCCTACCTGCTGGGGCATGTGGACGCGGCCGGGTTCTCTCAATCGCAACAGCGCCGCCTGGCCGACCTCGTGCTCGCGCAGCGCGGCGGCTTGCGCAAGCTGGAGTCCCAGCTCGTGCAGGAGGCGTTTGCCTGGCAGGCACTGTGCCTGCGGCTGGCCATCATCAAGTGCCATGCGCGCAGCGATGTCGATGTCCACGCATTGAACCTGCGGCGGCAAGGTGCGCAGGCGCAGCTCTCGTTTCCACCGGACTGGGCGCAGGCTCATCCCCGCACGCTGTTCCTGCTGAGCGAGGAAGTGGCGGCGTGGGAGCGCAGCGGCGTGCTGCGGTTGCAGATCAAAGCCTGAGCTGGGCCGTCATTCCCGCCTTTGCGCGCGAAGGCGGGAATCCAGGATGGGTCAATGTGTGCCGCTTCGCGTGGATGTTTATTCCTACTTCGTGAGACCGCGTCGG
>JACMKW010000483.1 GCA_014379885.1 Rhizobacter sp. | reverse complement strand
TTGTTCGTCTTTTTGCTCAGCCAGCGCCACCGCCTGATCGACTGACAAGGCCTTGGGCAGCGGCTTGGCCGCCTTGGGCGCGCGCACGCCCTCCACCGGGTTGATCGCCACCATGCTTTCGCGCCCGGCCCAGCGGTACAGGCCGCGCCAGGCCGACAAGGTGAGCGCAATGCTGCGCGAGGCCAGGCCTTGTGCATGCAGTTGTGCGGCCCAGCGGCGAATGTGGTGGACTTGCGCGGCGCGAATGGCCACGCCCGCATCGGCAGCGAACTTCTGCAGCCGCGCCAACGATTCGCCATACAGCGCCAGCGTGCGCGGCGCCAGTCGGCGCTCTACCTGCAGGTGAACGAGATGCCGCCGGATGTCGTCGTCAATCAGCGCAGCAGCGCTTGCTGGCAGGGCATCGACAGGCTCAGCCCGAACGGAGTTGCGGGGCCTTGGCACGATGCCGTTGTGTCAACGAACCGGCAGCAACCGCGCCAACCCGGCACTGGCGATCTCGCCGATGCGCGCGAGGAACTCGGTGCCCATGGCGGCGCTGTAGCGCGTGGGGTCGGGCGAGGCCAGCACCAGCATGCCGAAGGCTTCGGGCGATTCAGCGTTGCTGCGCAGCGGGATCAGCGCCATCGAGGCCACCAGCCGCGCGTCTTCCAGCCACGAGGCCGCTTCGAAGCCGGAGTTGACGCCGCAATAAGGCAGTGTGAGGCTGGACGCAAAACTCTTCGCGTCGTCGCTCACGCTCTTGGCAAAGCCCAGCATGTTGAAGGCCTCGGCCGCACCCCACACACGGATGCCGGCTTGCGGAATCATGAACTGGTGCTTCAACTCGTTCACCAGCACCGCAGGCAGGTCGCCCGGGTTGTGGGTGAGCATGATGGCGCGTGTCCACTTGTGCAGCTTGTCGGCGATGGCCACGTTTTCCTGCCCGTGGCGAATCATCTCGACGATGCGTTGCTCCAGGCCCTTGTGCTTGTCGCGCAGCATTTCCATCTGCCGTTCTTGCAGCGAGACAGCACGCTGCCCGTGCGGGCTGGTGATCTGGATGGCCGCCAGCAGCTCGGCGTGTCGCTCGAAAAAGCCGGGCGTGTTGGCCAGGTAGTTGGCAATGTCTTGCTCGGTAATGCCTTGCGTGCCTTGGATGCTCACAGCTCAATCTCCCCTTCATAGACGGTTTCGGCCGGGCCGGTCATGAGCACCGAGCTCGTGCCACCTTGCCATTCAATGCTCAAACGCCCGCCGCGTGCATCGACATCAACGCGACTGTCGAGCAAGCCGAGGCGAATCCCTGCCACCACGGCGGCGCATGCGCCGGTGCCGCAGGCCAGCGTTTCGCCGGCACCACGCTCAAACACACGCAGCCGGATGTGGCTGCGGCTCACGATCTGCATGAAGCCGGCGTTCACCTTGCGCGGAAAGTGGCTGTCTTGTTCGATCAGCGGGCCGTGCGTTTGCACGGGCGCATGGTCCACATCCAGCACCACCTGCACCGCATGCGGGTTACCCATGGAGAGCACGGCCACTTCGCTCACGACACCATCGCCCACGTCGAGCGGCCACAACTCGAAGTTGCCTTGTTTGCGCGGCGTGGCGCCGGCGGCATCGAAGGGCACCCGCGTAAGGTCGAAGATGGGGGCGCCCATGTCGACCGTCACTCGGCCGTCGGCCTGCAAGCGCAATTCGAGCACGCTGCTGACGGTGTCGACGCGGATCACGCGCTTGTCGGTGAGCCCCTTGTCGCGCACGAAGCGCACAAAGCAGCGAGCACCATTGCCGCATTGCTCCACTTCGTCACCACTGCCGCCATTGAAGATGCGGTAGCGGAAGTCAACATCTGGCGTGCGACTCTTCTCCACCACCAGGATCTGGTCGGCGCCCACGCCGAAGCGGCGGTCGCCCAGCAAGCGGTACTGCTCGGGGCTCAGGTCGATCGGGGCCTGCGTGGCGTCGAGCATCACGAAATCGTTGCCCGCGCCCTGCATCTTGGTGAAGC
>JACMKW010000482.1 GCA_014379885.1 Rhizobacter sp. | reverse complement strand
ACCCAGCGGACCGGCAAAGCCGGATCCGCGGGCATTGCTTGGTGGACACGGCGTTTTGCGCGTGCGACTAGTGTCCTGTCCCGCTGATACGTGAGCAAAGTCGATGGAGCTTCGCGAGGATCGAGTCGGCGGTGGCGGTCCAGCGGAACGGCTGGGAGTCAACGTTGTGATGCGAGACGAACTGATCGATGCGCTGCACGAGTTGCTTGACGCTGGTGAACGAGCCGCGACGAATCGCCTTGTCGGTGATCAACGCGAAGAAGCGTTCGACCTGGTTCAGCCAGGAGCTGTAAGTCGGGATGAAATGCATGTGCCAGCGCGGCCGACTTGCCAGCCACGCCTTGACCTTCGGGTGACTATGCGTGGCGTAGTTGTCGACGATGCAGTGCACGTCCAACTCAGGCGGAACGGCAGCATCGATCTCGCGCAGGAACGACAAGAACTCTTGGTGCCGGTGGCGCGGTTTGCAGCTCGCCAGCACCGCACCATTGAGCACGTTCAGTGCTGCGAACAGCGTGGTCGTGCCGTGGCGTTTGTAGTCGTGCGTGACGCCTTCGACGTAGCCGAACCCCATAGGCAGCATGGGCTGCGTGCGCTCCAGCGCTTGGCACTGGCTCTTCTCGTCCACACACAGAACCAGCGCGTTCTCGGGCGGGCTCAGATACAGGCCCACCACGTCGCGCAGCTTCTCGACGAAGAACGGATCGGTGGACAGCTTGAAGCTCTCGGTGCGATGCGGCTGCAGGCCAAAGAGCTGGAAGTAGCGTTGCACGCTGCTCTTGGAGATGCCAGTCTCGGCGGCCACGCTGCGCAGGCTCCAATGAGTCGACCCATTGGCCGGTTTCGTGTGCAGCGTGGTCTGAATCAGGCTGGCCACGCGCTCATCGTCGATGCTGCGTGGTGCACCCGGCCGCACGTCGTCGTACAGCCCCGCGATACGACGCTCGATGAACCGAGCGCGCCACTTGCCTACAGTGCCCTTGGTCAGCTTCAGGCGCGCGGCGATCGAACTGTTGGCTTCACCATCGGCGCTACTCAGAACAATGCGCGCTCGCGTGCTCAGCGACGCTGGCAATGATCGGCTACGCGCGAACGACGTGAGCTGCGCTCGCTCGTCGTCCGTCATCAACAACTCCGCCTTCGGCCTGCCTCTCTTCATCGCGATATCTCCGTCTACAAGATACCGCAGCGACATGCACTATTTATGCCTGTTATTTGCAGGACAGGACACTAGGCCCCGCCTTGGTAGCCGTTCTGGCGCCAGGCTTCGAATACGGCCACCGCCACGGCATTGCTCAGGTTGAGGCTGCGCTGTTCGGGCCGCATGGGCAGGCGCACACGTTGCGCGGTGGGAATGCTGTCGCGCAGGTCGGCGGGCAGGCCCGCTGTTTCGGAGCCGAACACCAGCCAATCACCGGGTTGCCAGGCCACGTCGGCAAACGGTTGGCTGCCGCGTGTGGTGAACACAAACAAGCGGGGCATATCGGGTTGCGCCGTGCCCACGAACGCGCCCCACGACGCATGCTGCTTCACGCTGGCGTACTCGTGGTAATCGAGCCCCGCACGCCGTAGCAACTTGTCGTCCATCGAGAAGCCCAGCGGCTCGATCAAATGCAGGGCGCAACCGGTGTTGGCCGCGAGGCGGATCACGTTGCCGGTGTTGGGCGGGATCTCGGGCTGAACCAGAACGATGTTGAACATGAGGGCGCCAATTGTCGCGATTGTCACGCTTGTCATGTGGGGCGCGGCGTGCGCGCCAGCGCCCAGGCCTCGACGTGCACAGCGCCCGCTTGTTTCAGCACCCGCGCAATCTCGCTCAAGGTGGCCCCGGTGGTCATCACGTCGTCGATCACGGCCACCGAGAGGCCACACAGCTCGTCGCGTCGCAGCGGTTCCACGGCGAACACCCCCCGCACATTGGCCGCGCGCTGCTCGGGGGGCAAGGCCAGTTGGTGCGGGCTGTCTTTCATGCGCAGCAGCAGGTGGGCATCGGCCTGCACATCCAACGCGCGGGCCACGCGGCGGGTCAGTTCCCAGGCCTGGTTGAAGCCGCGTTCGCGCAGGCGTTGCGGGCTCAATGGCACTGGCAGCAAGCGTTGCGGCAAGGGCGTGGCCCGTTGACGTTGCGCGGTGAGCAGCGGCGTGGCCAGTGCCTCGACGAGATCCAGCGCCGCATGAAACTTGAACTGGGTGATCAGCGCCGACCAGGGGTGGGCATAGTCCAGACCCGCCAGTGCGCTATCGAATGCCGGAGGCTCGACAAGACAGGCGCCGCAGACACGCACGCCTGACGGCACCTGCAGCGCACAGCGTTCGCAGCGTGGCACCGGCACCGCGAAGCGTGTCGTGCAGGCCTCGCACACCGCCTGTGTGCCCCAGCCTCGGCAGACCGCGCACTGGCTGGGAACGTGCTGAAGCAGGCGCGAGAAAAGCATCGGGTCAATATACTGCCGCTCTCCATGAGCGAGCCTTCTGCCTCCACCACGCGACACCTCGATGTGATGAGCGTGCGCACGTGCCTGAGGCGTCTCGCGCGTGCCGACGAAGCGCCGTGGCTGCATGCCGAAGTGGCGCGCCGCATGGCCGAGCGGCTCGATGTCATCCTCACCCAACCCGCCGCCGTGCTCGACTGGTGGGCGTTCGCAGGCGCCGGCCAAGCGCTGCTGGCCAAGGCCTACCCGGCGGCGCGGCACCTCATCGTCGAGCCGACCGAATCGCTGCGCGAGCGCAGCAGGCAGGCGGCCGTGGCACCCTGGTGGTCGGCCCGCCATTGGCGTGGGCCTGCTGTGCAGGTGATGCTGCCCGACGACGTGGTGCCCGCCAGCGTGCAGCTCGTGTGGGCCAACATGATGCTGCACGCGTCGGTCGACCCGGCCACGCTCATCTCGCGCTGGCAACGTGCGCTGGCGGTGGACGGTTTTGTGATGTTCTCCTGCCTGGGCCCCGGCACGCTGCGCGAGTTGCGCGACCTCTATCAGCGCATGGGCTGGCCTCCTGCGATGGCCGAATTCGTCGACATGCACGACCTGGGCGACATGCTGGTGCGCGCCGGCTTCGCTGACCCCGTGATGGACCAGGAGGTGCTCACGCTCAGCTGGGACAGCCCGCAAGCGCTGCTGCGCGAACTGCGAAGCCTCGGCGCCAACGCCTCGCCCGACCGATGGGCCGGGCTGCGTACCCCCCGCTGGCGCGAGCGCCTGCTGGCCGAACTGGGTGCCATGGCCGCACCTGATGGGCGCATTCACATGCAATTCGAGGTGGCGTACGGACACGCTTTCAAGGCCGCACCACGGTTGCCCTTGAGCACCGAAACCACGGTTTCGCTCGACGAGATGCGTGCGATGGTGCGCAGTAAATCACCCAGGACGTGAGTGCTTTGAAGCGCCTGACAAGCCTGCGCTAAACTCGTGGGCTTGAAAAATGCAGGTTCACCCGGGCTGAACGGGCCGTGGACTGGGTGCTCCAGCGACAACTCACACGCACCCTGGCCTCTGCTTGCGTCTTGTGCGCCCCAGGCAGTGTGGCTTGCTGGCTTCGATGTGAATTTTGAAAACTGAAACGACCATGATGAAGACGACGAACTCACTTTGGCAGTCTCTTGGGCGCAAGGCTGCGCAGTTCAGCCTGGTTCTGGGTGCAACGCTTGCCACCACAGCCGCCATGGCCGTGAACAGCCTGCCGGGTGGCCCGGGGGTCAACCAGCTTGATCTGCACCGGCCGGTGACCAAGATCGCCACCGAACAGCAGTGGTTGCACAACTTCATGATGATCGTGTGCATCGTGATCTTCCTTGCCGTCTTCGGCGTGATGTTCTATTCGATCGTCATGCACCGCAAATCGAAGGGCCACAAGGCCGCGAACTTCCACGAGAGCGTGAAGGTCGAGATCGCCTGGACCGTGATCCCGTTCATCATCGTCATCTTCATGGCGCTGCCGGCCACCAAGGTTGTGGTGGCGATGAAAGACACCAGCTCCGCCGACGTGACCATCAAGGCCACCGGCATCCAGTGGAAATGGGGCTACGACTACCTCAAGGGCGAAGGCGAAGGCATTGGCTTCGTGTCCACGCTCGACACGACCCATCGTGAGATGTCCGACTCGGGCAAGCCCTCTGGCGACGACTACCTGCTCAAGGTCGACAACCCGCTGGTAGTTCCGGTCGACTATAAGATCCGCTTCATCACCACCGCCACCGACGTGATCCACGCTTTCATGGTGCCTTCGTTCGGCATCAAGCAAGACGCCATCCCCGGCTTCGTGCGCGACACCTGGTTCCGTGCCACCGAGACGGGCGACTTTTACGGCCAGTGCGCCGAGCTGTGCGGCAAGGAGCACGCTTACATGCCCATCCACGTGAAGGTGGTGTCAGCTGCTGACTACTCCAAGTGGGTGGATGGCAAGAAGAAGGAAGCCGCTGCCCGCGCCGACGACCCGAGCAAGGTCTGGGTGCTGGCCGACTTGGTGGCACGTGGGGAGAAGGTTTACAGCGCGAACTGCGCGGCTTGCCACCAGCCCAGCGGCAAGGGTGCCGGCCCGATCAAGGCGCTCGACGGCTCGCCGGTGGTGCTTGACGCCGACAAGAGCAAGCAGATCCAGATCCTGTTGAACGGCGCAGCCAACGGTGCAATGCCAGCCTGGAAGCAGCTCAGCGATACCGAGCTCGCTGCCGTGATCACTTACACCAAGAACAACTGGTCGAACAAGACCGGCCAACTCGTGCAGCCCGCTGACGTGGCCGCTGCCCGCAAGTAACTCCAGTTTCGCGACAAGAACAAGCGCCCCAAAGGAAGACCCATGAGTGCAGTACTCGATCCCCACGGCCACGCGGCCGGTGACCATGGCCACGACGACCATGCGCACGACCATCATCCGCATGGCTGGCGCCGCTGGGTGTATGCCACCAACCACAAGGACATCGGAACGCTCTACCTGCTGTTCTCGTTCACGATGCTGATGATCGGCGGCATGCTGGCGCTGCTGATTCGCGCCGAGCTGTTCCAGCCGGGCCTGCAGATCGTGAACCCGGGCCTGTTCAACCAGCTCACCACCATGCACGGCCTGATCATGGTGTTCGGCGCCATCATGCCGGCCTTCGTGGGCTTCGCGAACTGGATGGTGCCGCTGCAGATCGGCGCAGCCGACATGGCCTTCGCCCGCATGAACAACCTGAGCTTCTGGCTGCTGATCCCGGCTGGCCTGATGCTCGTCGGTT
>JACMKW010000481.1 GCA_014379885.1 Rhizobacter sp. | reverse complement strand
TCCATGACACGTCGCCGCGTCGTCATCACCGGCTTGGGGCTTATCAGCCCCGTAGGCAATTCGGTGGAAGAAGGCTGGGCCAACCTGGTTGCCGGGCGCTCCGGCATTGACACCATCACCAAGTTCGATGCGTCGGCTTTCAGCTGCCAATTTGCGGGCGAGGTGAAGGGGTTCAATGTCGAGGAGTACATGCCGGCCAAGGAAGCGCGTCACATGGACACCTTCATTCACTATGGCGTGGCGGCGTCGATTCAAGCGGTGCGCGATGCCGGTTTGCCCACCGGCGACCAACTCAGCGAAGATCAGGCCGAGCGCATCGGTTGCCTGGTGGGCTCAGGCATCGGCGGTTTGCCGCTGATCGAAGAAACGCACGGTGAGTACGTGGCGCGTGGGCCGCGGCGTATCTCTCCCTTCTTCGTGCCGGCGTCGATCATCAACATGATCTCGGGCCATGTGTCGATCCGCTTCGGCTTTACGGGGCCCAACCTGGCCATCGTGACGGCTTGCACGACGGGCCTGCACTCCATCGGCCAGGCGGCCCGCATCATCGAATACGGTGATGCAGACGCGATGGTCGCCGGCGGCTCGGAGTCGACCATCTCTCCGTTGGGCATCGGCGGCTTCACCGCACCACGCGCCTTGTCTACGCGCAACGATGACCCCAAGACAGCCTCGCGTCCCTGGGACAAGGATCGGGATGGTTTTGTGCTGGGTGAAGGCGCTGGTGTGCTGGTGCTCGAAGAATACGAATTCGCCAAAAAGCGCGGAGCCAGGATCTACGCCGAGCTGAGCGGCTTCGGCATGGGCGCCGACGCCTTCCACATGACAGCGCCCAATGTCGACGGCCCCAAGCGTTCCATTCGTGCGGCCCTGCGCAATGCCGGCATCGACGGCAGCCAGGTGCAATATCTCAACGCGCATGGCACATCCACTCCACTGGGTGATGTGAACGAAACCAATGCCATCAAGCTGGCGTTTGGTGACCACGCCAAGAAGTTGGTGGTGAATTCCACCAAATCGATGACCGGGCATTTGCTGGGTGGCGCAGGAGGCATCGAATCGGTGTTCACCACGCTGGCCGTTCAGCGGCAGATTTCGCCGCCCACCATCAACATCTTCAACCAGGACCCTGAGTGCGACCTGGACTACTGCGCCAACACCGCGCGCGACATGAAGATCGAGTACGCCGTGAAGAACAACTTCGGCTTTGGCGGCACCAACGGCACCTTGGTGTTCAAGCGCATCTGATCGCGCCGCCGGATTCTTATCTCCGCGGCAGGCATGCACGCGTCTCCCGCGTTCCAGATGACTGCGCGCCACTACGGCATCTGGCGTCTGGCCGTGGCGTTTCTCGTGGTGGCTGCCGCAGGCGCGGTGGGGGCGTGGGCGCTGCGCGCAGCCGAGGTTTTCCCCGGCTGGGTCTGGAGCACGGCCGTGGTCCTCGCCATGATCGTCGTCGCGACCGTGGTGCAGGCGTGGCGGCTGCGACCCATGACACTGCGTTGGGACACCCAGCGCTGGTACCTGCATGCGCGGAGCGAATCCCGTGCCGGGCGCATGACGGTGTGCCTGGATCTGGGCGCCTGGATGCTCTTGCGGTTTACGCCCGATGGTGCCGGTGTGTTGCACGCCGGTACATGGCTGCCGCTGCAACGACGCGGCCACGAGGCCTACTGGCATGCATTGCGCTGTACGGTATATTGCGCGCGACCCGTCTCCCTGCCCACCGCGGCTCCGTTCTGAACTCGCTGAATGACCGCCACTGACGTCGATGCCCCGCTGATCGAACGCGTCAAGAACGGTGACGTGAAGGCGTTCGAGATGCTGGTGGTGAAATACCAGCGGCGCATTGAGCGCCTGATCGGCCGCATGGTTCGAGACGTCGACTTGGTGCCTGACATCGCCCAGGAGACCTTCATCCGCGCCTATCGGGCGATCCCTCAGTTTCGGGGTGACAGTGCGTTCTACACCTGGCTCTATCGCATCGCCGTCAACACGGCCAAGAAGGCCTTGGTGGACCTCAAACGTGACCCGATCGTGACGGAATCCGCACGCATGGGCCGGGATGACGACGATGAAACTTCCCGCGTTGAAACCGAACTAAGCCACGGCGAAACCCCTGAAGCAATGCTGGCGAGCAAAGAAATTGCAACTGCCGTGAACGCCTCCATAGAAGCGCTGTCTGAAGATCTACGCCAAGCCATTACGCTGCGGGAAATCGAAGGCCTCAGCTATGAGGAGATTGCTGAAGTCATGAATTGCCCGATCGGTACGGTTCGGTCCCGGATTTTCCGCGCGCGCGAAGCCATCGCGCTGCGCCTGCGCCCGCTGCTGGACACGCGTGAAGGTGAGCGTTGGTGATGATGTATTGGTTTGCTGGAGGTTGTGATGTCTCAAGGGTCTGAAAGCAAGTTGCCTGCGACAGGTGATCTGTCGTCGCTGATGGATGGTGAGTTGGACGCTTCGGCCGTCGGCCGAGCCTGCGCCCAATGGCGAGACGATGACGAGGTACGTGCCCAGTGGCATGCATACCATGTGATCGGAGACGTTCTTAGGTCCGAAGATTTGGCTTCTGGCGGTGCGCACGATGCGGCCTTCCTGGCGGCTTTTCGCACAAGGCTGGCGCAAGAGCCTGTCGTGCTGGCCCCGACACCTGCAGCGCCACTTGTCCCCCAGATTCAACCCACGCGACGACGCGCGTGGTCGACGTCGGCAGCCGTGGCTGCAGGCTTCGTGGCTGTGGCCGGCGTATTGGTGGTGACACAGATGTCGGGTGGCTTGTCGCTGCCCGGATCACAGGCTCAGTCCACGCTGGCCGCCGCGCCGAATGTGGCGCCCGCAATAATGGTTGCCGACGGCGCCGCATCGGCTACCGGCAGCGATCTGCCTGCGGTGGTGCTGAACGGCCAGTTGATCCGCGACGTGCGTCTTGACGAGTACCTGGCGGCCCACAAGAAGTTCGGCGGCAGCTCGGTGCCGGGAGGTCCATCAGGCTTCCTGCGCAATGCCGCAGCCGACGGAACGGCTCGCTGATTCGCGCTCCTCACACACCATGCTGTTTCGCCTGCCTGCCTTCGTATTTGCTTTTGCCGCTGCTGCCTCCGCCCCCTTGGCCCATGGCCAGAGCGCGCTGACGAGCGGCGACCCGCTGATCGAGGCGCGCGAGACGCGTGCGTGGCTGACACGCATTCAAGATGCCGCCAACAAGCGCAACTTCGTGGGCACCGTGGTGGTGAGTGCTGGCGGCACGGTCGCAAGCACCCGCATTGCCCACTACTGCGAAGGCCGCGACCAGTTCGAACGCATCGATTCTCTGGACGGGCAGGTGCGCAACGTTTTTCGACACAACGACCTGGTTCACACCGTGTGGCCACAGCGCCGCGTGGCGGTGGTGGAGCAGCGTGACCAGATGAGCTCCTTCCCCGGCCTGTTGCAGGCCGGCAGCGACCGTGTGCAGGAGTTCTACGACCTCAAGCCCGTGGCCCTGGAGCGTGTGGCCGGGCACGAGGCCAATGTGCTGATGCTCAAGCCACGCGACAAGCTGCGTTTCGGCTACCGGCTGTGGGCCGAGAAGGCAACAGGCCTGCTGCTGCGCACTGAGGTGCTGGGTGAGCGTGGCGAGGTGCTGGAGTCTTCAGCCTTCTCCGAGGTGTCCATCGGCGTGCGCCCTCAACTTGACAGCGTGCTTCAACCCGTCAAGAAGCTCGACGGCTTTCGCATGGTCCGGCCCACGCTGGTGCCTACCCGTCTGGAAGCGGAAGGCTGGGCGCTGAAGACCTCGGTGCCCGGGTTCCAGATGGTGAGTTGCGTCAAGCGCCAGTTTGATGGCCCGTCCCGTGCGCCGTCGGCCGCCGCCGAGCACGCGCTGCAGACGGTCTATTCCGACGGGTTGACCTACGTGTCCATCTTCATTGAACCCTACAACGCCGAACGCCACACCCGCCCGATGTTCACGACCATCGGTGCCACCCACACGGTGATGCGCCGCGAAGGAGACTGGTGGGTCACGGTGATGGGAGATGTGCCGGCCACCACCTTGCGCCAATTTGCCAACGGGGTCGAACGCAAGAAGTAGCCATTGCCGGCATGGGTGTGCGTGAGTGGCCGCGTATTGCCGCGTTCCAAGGGTTTCATCGTCGAGGGGTTCTTGTATGCGTTCCAGCATCTCTGTTGCTTCGCCCGCGTTGGGTCGTCGCGCATTTCAGCGTTTTGCGGCCGTACTGGCTGCCGCAGCCGCCTTGTCGCTCGCGGCCGCATTGGCGCCGCAGGCCAGCCACGCGCAGATGCGCGACCTGCCCGACTTTGCCGATCTGGTTGAGCGTGTGGGCCCCGCGGTGGTCAACATCCGCACCACCGAGCGTGCAACCGAGGGCCCGCGTTCGCCGTTTCGCCGTCGTGCCCCGGCGCTCCAGGGGGCCGACGAGGTGCCGCGTGGCGAAGGCTCCGGCTTCATCCTCAGTGCCGACGGCTATGTGATGACCAACGCGCACGTCATCGAAGGTGCTACCGAGGTTTACGTCACGCTCACCGACAAGCGCGAGTTCAAGGCCAAGGTCGTTGGCGCCGATGAGCGTACCGATGTGGCCTTGGTGAAGATAGACGCCACCGGACTGCCCGTTCTGCGCATCGGTGACGTGAACCGCCTGCGCGTGGGCGAGTGGGTGGTGGCGATCGGTTCGCCGTTTGGTCTGGAGAACTCCGTGTCCGCCGGCATCGTCAGCGCCAAGCAACGCGAGACGGGCTCTGACGTCCCCTTCATTCAGACCGATGTTGCGGTCAACCCTGGCAATTCGGGTGGGCCGCTGATCAACATCCGTGGCGAGGCGGTGGGCATCAATTCGCAGATCCTGAGCCCGGTGGGCAGTTTCATCGGCATCTCGTTTGCCATCCCGATCGACGAGGCGATGCGCATTGCCGATCAGCTCAAAGCCACTGGGCGAGTTGTGCGTGGTTATCTTGGCATTCAACCTACCGATGTGCCGCGCGAGTGGGCAGAGGAATATGGCCTCAATAAAGCCAAGACCAAGGGCGCGTTCGTGCGCCAGGTCGTTCCTGCGGGGCCGGCTGACAAGGCGGGCATTCAACCGGGTGATGTGGTGTTGTCCGTCAATGGCAAGGCGGTTGATGGTGCGGTGGACCTGAGGCGAACCTTGGGTGCATTGAAGCCGGGGTCGTCAGTGAGCCTGCAAATCAGCCGGCGCGGAAAGCTGATGGAATTCAAGCCGAACCTGGCCGAGATGAATTCGCAGGTGGCGGCCAGTGAACGCCCTGAAGGGGATGCGCGCACATCCACCGCAGCCCGGGTATGGGGTCTCACGGCTGCCAACCTCACCGACGCCGAGCGGCAGGCGCTGAGAGGCGTTTCAGGTGTCCGTGTCACGGCGGTGGCGGCCGGTGCCGAGGCCGTGGGCCTGCGTGCGGGGGATGTGATCCTCGCGGTGGGCGCCGCCGACGTCGCTGACCTGAAGCAGTTCGATGCAGTGGTGTCCAAACTCGACAAGGCGCGCGCACTGCCCGTCACGGTGTTGCGCGGCGAGTGGGCTCAGTTCCTTCGAATCCCTGTTGTCAAGTGAGGTTGAGTCGCGCCAGGCGATTTCGCCTTGAAAGCTTGAGCCACCAAAGAGGTCTGGCAGTGCGAAAAATAGATTCGACGTCAGCGGGTCGAAAAGTTTGTGTGTACACACATCACATGATGCGGATTCCGTCCTCGATCGCATACAATTCTCATCTGACGCGGCTTTTTATCTGCATCCTCGGCAACGAGCTTGGCCCTTGGGAACTATCCCCAGGCTGCCCACAAGCAATTGTGGATAAATTGTTGATATCTTTTGCTGTTGGTGAGTCGCAACGGCGAGAAATCAAGCAACGGCGCGGTTTCCAGCGGGGGGCTTTTGGCTACAATGAAATCCCAACAAGCAGTTGCCATACGTTTTGTTGGAAGGCGCGTCAGAAGTTCGACGTGCCTTTTTTTTAGCCCTTTTCAGTCTCAGCGCGGCGCACAAGCGCGCTCACACCGTCTCGCGATTGAGAGCTTTCACTGCAACGGTTGCGCCGTTGTCTCTTCAGCGAATAGCCTCTCGACGAGCACTTAGCAGTTCGCATGGATCACATCCGCAATTTCTCCATCATTGCCCACATTGACCACGGCAAATCGACGCTTGCTGACCGCTTGATTCAGCGCTGCGGTGGTCTGAGCGACCGTGAAATGGAAGCCCAGGTGCTCGACTCGATGGACATCGAGCGCGAGCGCGGCATCACCATCAAGGCCCAGACCGCGGCGCTGACTTACGTGGCCCGCAACGGCGAGACCTATCAGCTCAATCTGATCGACACCCCCGGGCATGTGGACTTCTCATATGAAGTGAGCCGTTCCTTGTCGGCCTGCGAAGGGGCGTTGCTGGTGGTCGACGCGAGCCAGGGTGTTGAGGCGCAAACGGTGGCCAACTGCTATACCGCGCTCGACCTGGGCGTGGAAGTGGTGCCGGTGCTCAACAAGATGGACCTGCCCAACGCCGACCCGGCGAATGCGAAGGCCGAAATCGAAGACGTGATTGGCATTGACGCCGAGCACGCCATTCCTTGCAGCGCCAAGACGGGTGAAGGCATCGACGACATTCTTGAAGCGGTGATCACCCGCATGCCCGCCCCCAAAGGCAAGCCCAATGCGCCGCTGCGCGCCATGATCATCGACTCCTGGTTCGACAACTACGTCGGCGTTGTGATGCTGGTGCGGGTGGTCGACGGTGAGCTGAAGAAAGGAGAGCGCTTCAAGATGATGGCCACCGGCACGGCCTACGCGGCCGAACAGATGGGGGTGTTCACGCCCAAATCGGTTCCGCGGGATGCGCTGCGAGCTGGCGAGGTGGGCTTCTTGATCGCCGGTATCAAAGAACTGCAAGCTGCCAAGGTGGGTGACACCATCACCCTGGAAAAAAAGCTGCCCAACAACCTGGGCCCGGCCGATCGGGCGCTGCCTGGTTTCAAGGAAATCCAGCCGCAGGTGTTTGCCGGGCTGTACCCGACCGAAGCCAGCGAGTACGACCAGCTGCGCGATGCACTGGAGAAGCTCAAGCTCAACGACTCTTCCCTGCGCTACGAACCCGAGGTGTCGCAGGCCCTGGGGTTCGGTTTCCGCTGCGGCTTCCTGGGCCTGCTGCACATGGAAATCGTGCAGGAGCGGCTGGAACGCGAGTTCGATCAAGATCTGATCACCACCGCGCCATCAGTCGTTTATCAGGTTGAACTCAATAGCGGCGAAGTGGTGCAGGTCGACAACCCTTCGAAAATGCCCGATCTCGGCCGCATCAAGGACATCCGCGAACCCATCGTCACCGTTCATCTCTACATGCCGCAAGACTATGTCGGCCCGGTGATGACGCTGGCCAACTTGAAACGCGGCAACCAGCTCAACATGGCCTACCACGGCCGCCAGGTGATGCTTACCTATGAGATGCCACTGGCCGAGATCGTTCTGGACTTCTTTGACAAGCTCAAGTCCGCCTCGCGCGGCTACGCCTCGATGGACTATGAGTTCAAGGAATACCGGGCCGCGGACGTGGTCAAGGTGGACGTGCTGATCAACGGCGACAAGGTCGATGCGCTGTCGATCATCGTGCACCGCGACAACGCCTACCACCGCGGGCGCGAGCTGGTCGACAAGATGCAGGAACTGATCCCGCGGCAGATGTTCGAGGTTGCGGTGCAGGCGGCGAT
>JACMKW010000480.1 GCA_014379885.1 Rhizobacter sp. | reverse complement strand
GGTCGGCCCGGCAGCGTGGACTGGTCGCTTCAGCGTTGAATTGCGCCAAGCAGCGCTGAAACCGAGGCCGGGTCAGTTGCTTTCGATGGCTGCACACAGCGTGGCCAGCGAATGCACCGGAAAGTGCTCTTTCAGGCGCCGGTAGCGCGCACGCAGGCTGGACTCTTGCGCCGTCAGGGCCTGCCAGCAGCGGTAGATGGCGTAGGTGGTTTCGGCGTCGGGCAGCGGCGGTCGGCCACCACGCGATTCGCAGCCCATTTGTTTGCGGTGCTCGGTGACCACACGTGCGCTGACCTTCGGGAACAGGGTGCGGATCAGTGCGGGTGTGGCGCCGTTGAGAATGAAGTAGTCGAGCTCGCTCTCGTCACGCTTCAGGGCGCGGTACGAGTGCACCACGGCTGCTGCCTTGCGGTGGTCAAACACGACACCCACGCAGGCGCTGGAGCCGCTCAGGATCTTGGCCACGTCGTCGATGGGCATGGCGCTCATCTCGGTGACCAGGCTGTCTTGCCAACCCAGCTGCTGCAGCGAGGTGCTGCTCTTGCTGGCGTTGCCGAACAACCGGTTGTGCAGGAAGAGGGCAATGAGTCGGCTCAGGGTGTCGTCGTTCTCGATCGAGTAAACGGCTTGGTCACTCTGTGGCTTGACCGCGGGATTCGTTGATTCGTACATGCTGGACCCTCTGTGAAAGCGAGTTTCTTCCGGAAGCCATCGACGTTTGTGTGGATGAATGGTGCGATGGCATGACGGCATGTTCGATTGCGATGTGGCGCTTAGATAGAACGCACATGCTGTAAAAAATCACGGTCCTTCAGATGGGTGGTTCAGATGTCCCAAAAGGTGCCAAGTTCAGGTGTTTCCCCGTGCATGAATTGAACGTACCTGCTGATTTGGTTGCAGCTCGTTTCAATTCAACTTGGAGCTTGCCTGCGTGGCGTTTGAATCCACCTGCTATCTGTGCGAATACGCGCTTTTATGACAAGTTTCGATGAGGGTTATTCAGCGCATTCGTGGGCCAGAACGTGTTCCAGCAAACGTTGCAACACGGCCTGCGTGGGAGCGAACCCGTCGTGTGCGGTGTGCCGCGCCTCATTCATGTAGAGCTTCTTGTTCACTTCGAGCTGGATGGCGTGGCGCCGTGCGGGCGGCGCGCCATGGCGGCGCACGAGTTCGACGCCTTTGAAGATTTCATTCACACCCACCACGAAGCCTTGCGCGCGCAGGAAGGCCGCCACGCGCTGCGTGAGTGCGGGTGAGGCCGTGCTGCCATCGCGGTCGCCGACGAGAAAGTCGAACGGCATCGTGTGGCCCAGCGCCGCCGGGTAGAAGCGCGAGTGCGAGGGCATCGAGTGGCAGTTGATGTGGATCGAGTGGCCGTGGCGCTGGTGCGCGGCATCCACGGCCTGTGCCACGGCCGCGTGGTACGGGTGCCAGCAGCGCTCGATGCGTGCGTCGATCTCGGCGCGGGTGAGCGGCTGCGCATAGATGGGCTCGCTGCCGTCGAGCAGCCGCCACACCAGGCCCATGCCGAGCTCTGATTTGACCGAGGGCGCAAGGCCGCGGCGCTCTTCGGGCGCCAGCAGGGCAGGGTCGATGTCGTCGGGCGCGCGGTTGACGTCGATGTAGCTGCGCGGAAAGGGCGCGGCAATCAGCGTCGCGCCCAGCGCCGGGCCGAAGGCGAACAGCTGGTCCACAAAACAGTCTTCGGCCCTCCGCAGGTGTTCGAAGGGGCACTCGTAGGCGAAGTCAGCGGGGTAGTCGGTGCCGCTGTGCGGTGAGTCCAGCACCAGTGGTGAGGGCGAGGTGGGGTGGGTGACGCGCGGGTTCATCAGCTGTCCAGGGAGATGTTGGCGCTGCGTGCGGTCTCGCGCATCTGCTCCATGGTGGCCTGGATCAGGTTGCCAAAGGCCTTGGGCGTGGAGCCGGTGACATACAACCCCAGCTTCTCGCATTGCGCTTTCAGCTCGGGCTGATTCAGGGCGCGCAGCAAGGCGGCGTTGAGCCGCGCCACCACGGCCTCGGGCGTCTTGGCGGGCGCCACGATGCCGAACCACGAGGGGTCGTTGTTGTCGGGCAAACCAGCCTCGGCGAAGCTGGGCACGTCGGGCAGTTGCGGCAGACGGGTGGCCCAGCTGATGGCCAGCGCTCGCAGGCGGCCGGCCTGAATGTGTGGCAGTGACGAGGCCACCTGGTCGAAGCCGATGTCGATCTGGCCGCTGATGAGGTCGGTCATCACGCCCGAGGCACCGCGGTGCGGGATGTGTACCAGGTGCACCTTGGCGGATTTTTTCAAGCGCTCACCCGCCATGTGCCCGGCCGAGCCCACCCCAGGCGTGCCGTAGGTCAGGCGGCCCGGGTGGGCGCGGGCATGGGCCAGCAGCTCGGCCAGGCTGCGAACCGGCAGCTGCGGGTTGACCACCAGCACGCCGGGTGCACGCACCAGCTCGGCGATGGGCGTGAAGTCACGCAGCGCGTCGTAGGGCAGGCGTTTGTAGACCACGGGGTTGACACCGTGTGTCGAGACCGTGGCCAGGCCCAGCGTGAGCCCGTCGGGCGCGGCGCGGGCCACCTCGGCCATGCCCAACGAACCGCCGGCGCCGCTGCGGTTGTCGATCACCACCGTCTGGGTCAGCTCGCGTGCAATCAACGGGGCGATGAGGCGCGCCACGGTGTCGGTGGCACCGCCCGGCGGGAAGGGCACGACGATCCTGAGCGTGCTGGTGTCGGCGTGCGCCGTGGGGCCGAACAGGGCGGCGGGGGCGAGGACAAGCAACAAGCTGCGGCGTTTCATGGTGAGCCTTGGGGTGAGAATGCGGCGCAGTGTGCTGGTGCATGCCGCTCACAAAAAGCGAAAGTTGTTCGACAGAACGTTCCACTTGGTCAGCATGTCCCGCCTGCTCCCGCCTCCCCATCTGCTGCGCGCCTTGATTGCCACCGCGCGCCACGGCAGCGTGGTGCGCGCTGCCGAAGAGCTGCACCTCACGGCGGGTGCTGTTAGCAAGCAGCTGCTGGAGTTGGAGCGGCGCTTTGGCATCACGCTCTTCGAGCGGGTGCGCAAGCGCTTGGCGCTTACTGAAGCAGGGCAGCGTTATGTGGAGCGGGTGGCGCCCCTGCTGGACGAGATCGAGCGTGTGACGCTCGACTTGCTGGCCGATCGCGGCCCGCAAGGGGCGAGTGAGCCGCAGGTGCTGCACTTGTCGATGTTGCCCACCATCGGGGCCAAGTGGGTGATCCCGCGCCTGGCCGATTTTCTGGCCAGGCACCCGCAGGTCGATTTGCGCTTCATTCCGTTCATCGACGGCTACGACTTCTCTCGCCCCGAACTCGACTGTGCGATCCGCTATGGCCGTGGTGTGTGGCCGGGTGCTGAAGCCCACTACCTGCTGGGGCACGAGATCCTGGTCATTGCACCGCCCGGCAGCCTGCCTCGGCTGCGTGTGCCGGCTGATGTGCTCGGTTTCACGCTGCTGCACCACGTGACCGAGCCGCAAGGCTGGGCCCGCTGGTGCGAGGGGCACGGTGTGAGCGGCCCGCACATGCTGGCGGGCCCGCGCATGGACCAGGTGGCCTCACAGTTGCGCGCCGTGATGGCCGGCATGGGCCTGGCCCTGGTGCCGCGCTGTCTGGTCGAAGAAGAGCTGGAGGCGGGGCTGGTGGAGGCCGCGCCATTCCCGGTGTTCGTGCAACAAACGGGCTACTACTTCTGCTACCCGGACAACCGTGCCCAATTGCCGGCGCTGCAGGCGTTTCGCGGCTGGCTGCTGGCGCAGGTGTGAGCAGTCGCCTGATTCACCCGGCCGACGAACTCGGGGGCTTTTCGAGGGGTAAGTGCTGGCCAAGCGGCATGGGGGTGCCGATGATTTCAACGATGCTGCGGTCACGCATCGTCGTGGGGGTCATTCCCAATTTCAGGTGAAAGTTTCTGGCCATGTGCGACGAATCGGAGAACCCCCAGATGTGGGCGATCTCCGTGAAGCTCATCTCGGGCTTGAGTGCCACCATCTCCCAGGCCAGCACCAACCGGCTCCAGGCCATGTAGCTGCGAAAGGGAAGGCCCAACTCTTTTGAAAACAGGTGCGACAGCCGCGAAGGAGAGATCTGCAGATCGGCCGCCAGTTTGTCGAACGGGTAATTGAAATCCTGATCCATCGTTTGCATGATCTGTCGGATGCGCGGATCGAGCGGCGGGGTGGGCGGGGCGTGAGCCAGAACCGCGGCGAGCACCGCATCGATGAGCTGCGAAGCACGATCCAGGTCGAGGTGCCCCACGCTCGCGTCGTACAGGTCGCGATCGAGGTGGGCGAAGGCCTTGCGGTCGAGTGCCTTGACGGGTTGGTCGGTAAAGGCGCGCATCGCCGGAAAAAGCGGGTGCACGAGATGGACCGAGATGCTCACGGTGCGCGCCTCGCCGGCCTGCAGCGTATGCGGCGTGGCGGGTGCAATGGCGGCTGCTGCGGAGGTTGCGCAGAGCCCGCCGGCAGACAAGCTGAAGACCGCGTCAGGGTCCACGCTCAGCATGATGATGGCGTCGTGTCGGGAAGCCTTCACCAGCGGCAAGCGCGGCAGCGCCACCAGGGAGGCAATGCCCCCTTGCAGGTAGATGCGAATGGGTGTCGCGGCGCGCGGGCTAGGAACCTCCGTCATGACCTGCTCATCTCCTCGTCAGTGGGAATGTGCTGGCCCGGCGGGAGCCCGTGGCCCATCAACTGGTACACCCGAGGGTCGCGCAGGGTCGACGGTTTCAGACCGAAAGTGACGTGGAAGGTGCGCGACAGGTGCGCCGCGTCGGCAAACCCCATCACCTGGGCGATCTCGGACATGCTCATCTCGGGCTTTTGCGTCACCATCTCCCACGCCAGGCGCAACCGGGCCCACGACTGGTAGCTGCGAAACGACATGCCCAGCTGTTGCGTGAACAGATGCGACAGGCGCGAGGCCGACAGGCCCAGCTCGGCAGCGAGTTGGTCGAACGGGTGGTCAATGGTGACGTCGAGCTTGCGCATGACCCAGGGGATACGCCGGTCCAGCGCAGGGGCGGGCGTGGCGTGGCGAAGCGCCACATCGAGAATGTTGTCGATCAAGTCATAAGCCGCATCAACGCTCAGCAGCCCCAGGCAGGCTTCGGACAACGCCTGATCGAGGTGCGAAAAATCGCTGCGATCCAGCAGCTTCGCTTTGCCAGCGAGGTGGTCACGCAGGGTACGGAAGCGCGGGTGGATCACGTGCACGATCAAGGTGAGGAACCCGGCTCCACTGCTGCGCGCCGAGTACTGGCGTTGCGGCGGGATCGCCACAGCGCTGACCTGCCCCTCGTAGCCGCCGCACTCGAACTCGAAGGCCTCGCCGCGTGCAGTGAGCTGAATCACCGCGTCGTGGCGGACGACCTTCAGGTACTCGACGTCGAAGCATGTCAAGAGGCCCGCTCGGGCGCCTTGGAGGTAAAGAAGCCGTTTGGTCTTCGAGAGTGCGTGCGTATCACGACCTCGGCTGTGCGGGGCCGGCGACGGTTCGAATCGGTCAGCGGTTTTGTCTGGTTCGACTGTCACACCATGTCCGTATGCGAGGGATGCCTGGGTGTGCTGCGATCCACGTGGCGCAGCATTTCCGTGGGCTGAGTTTGCCCGACGCGGCTTCCGCTGCGTACCCTGAACATCCCACCCCCGGTTCATGGGGCGAGTGCACACACGCCTTCGCTAGAATGATTTGACACAGGGAAACACAAGCAACAACATGAAACTCATTGGCGCGCTCACCAGTCCGTACGTTCGCAAAGTGCGCATCGTCATGGCCGAGAAACGGCTCGACTACCAGATGGAGCTGGAAGACGTCTGGAATCGCGACACCATCGTCAAGTCCAACCCCCTGGGCAAGGTGCCTTGCCTGGTGATGGAAGGTGGCGAGGCGGTATTCGACTCGCGTGTGATCGTCGAGTACCTCGACACCCTCTCGCCGGTGGGCCGGCTCATTCCCGAACGTGGGCGTGAGCGCACCGAAGTGCGCACCTGGGAAGCGCTGGCCGATGGTGTGCTCGATGCCGCCATCCTGGCACGCCTGGAACAAACCTGGGCCGGCCGCAGCGAAGCGCAACGCAGCGCGGCCTGGGTCAGCCGCCAGATGGACAAGGTGCACGCCTCGCTGGCCGCCATGAGCCAGGGCCTGGGCGACAAGCCCTTCTGCTCGGGCATCCATTTCACGCTGGCCGACATCGCCACCGGCTGTGCCTTGGGTTATCTCGATTTCCGCTTCGCCCACATCGACTGGCGCACGCAATACCCCAACCTGCAGCGTCTCGACGCAAAGCTGGCCTTGCGTCAGAGTTTTATCGACACACTGCCACCGGCAGCCTGACGAGTCGCGAAGCAGACTCCCCTCAAGCAACGCCCGCGGAACCGGCTCTGCCGGGCCGCCAGGCGGCGCCCCCCGGGGGCAGGAGCGGTAGCGACTGGGGGGCCTAATCAGGCGGCGTGCAGCGACAAGCTGCTCGCCGCTCGATCGAATTGCAGCTTGTGGTACACGCGGCGAATGCCGCAGGCCACGTTGTGCACGCTGGACTGCCATTGCTGGGCAATCTCGTCGATGAGGTAGCCCTGTGCGGCCCACTGCAAGATCTCTTGCTCGGTGCCGGTGAGCACCAAGGGGTTCAGCGATTCCGTCATGTTGTCGAACGCCGGCTGGGCCGGCCGGCGGAAGTGCGACAACACCTGGCGCGCAATGGTCGGTGAGATCGGCGACTCGCCGCGCCACACCTGCTCCAGCGCAGAGATCAGTGCTCTAGGCGCCATGGTGTGCACCCAGTAGCCATCGGCGCCGGCACGCAGCGCTTCCAGCAGCAGCGCGTCGTCGTGCGCGACCATGGTCACCAGAATGTGCGTGCCGGGCGAGCGGGCGCCCTGGCGAAGTTCGGTGAGCAAGGGCTGCACCTCACCGTCTTGCACACGCATGTCGGCGACCAGGATGTCGGGGGAACCTTGGCGAAACAGCTTGCGCGCCTGCTCGACCGTGTGCACGGTGTCGCACACCCAGAAATTCTCGGAAGCGTCGATCAGCGCCTGCAGCCGAGGGCTGGCTTCGTGGTCGCGTTGCAGCAAGACGATGGACGGCATGAAAGGGTGGGAGAGGTGCGGGCTGCGGTTGAACACATTGTTGTGTCAGGCGCCTGCATGGTGCATCCCCGTAAACCCGGGTTCATCCCCTCGTCTCAGGGGGTTGCTCAGGGGGTGGCCGCAAAGCTGTGGGCGTTGGCCATGGGCCAGTACAACTTGAACACGTTGTGAGGCATCTCGCCGCGCAGCAGCTCGCCGGGCTGCAAAAAGGGCAGCAGATTGGCCAGCAGCTTGACTTGGTGGTCGTTGCAGCGGCGCACGATGTGCGAGGCCGTGATGGCACCGGGGTGCGACAGGCCCGCAGCCTGCACCAGCTCCTTCAACGCCTTGAGCGTGTTCTCATGGAACAGGTGAACACGGTCGGCCTTGGTGGGCACGACCAGCGCACGTTGGCGTTGTGGATCTTGTGTGCTCACGCCCGTGGGGCACATGCCGGTATGGCAGTGCTGCGCCTGGATGCAGCCGAGCGCAAACATGAAGCCGCGTGCCGAATTGCACCAGTCGGCACCCAGCGCCATCATGCGAGCGATGTCGAAGGCGCTGATCACCTTGCCGGCGCAACCAATGCGGATCTTGTCGCGCAGGTTCAGGCCGACCAGTGTGTTGTGCACGAGAAGCAGGCCTTCTTGCAAGGGCGCACCCACGTGATCGGTGAACTCCAGTGGCGCGGCGCCCGTGCCACCCTCGGCGCCATCGACCACAATGAAGTCGGGTGTGATGCCGGTCTCGAGCATGGCCTTGGCGAGCGCGAACCATTCCCACGGGTGG
>JACMKW010000479.1 GCA_014379885.1 Rhizobacter sp. | reverse complement strand
AGGGCTGTTTCGCGCCGAGATCGATTTGTCTCAAGGCAGCTCTGATACGCGCTTCACCGCAACCGATCGGCAAGGCGCGCAGGCTTCGCTCAACTTCCGCGCCGTGCCTGGCAACGACGCTTCCAACGCGCTCAAGCTCGTCAACCATGGCTTGCCCAACACCCGCTACCACGCGCTCATCATCGCCAACCAGAGCTACCGCCCCTGGCCGAAGCTGAACAACCCAGTCAACGATGCACAAGACCTGAAGCGCATGCTGGAGGATCGTTACGACTTCAAGGTGACGTTGTTGCTCGACTCCACGCGGCGCGACATGTTCGCTGCCTTCAACGCGCTGCGTGCACGCCTCAAGCCCGAAGACAACCTGCTGATCTTCTATGCCGGGCACGGCGATGTGGATGAAAGCAACCAACGCGGCTACTGGGTGCCGGTGGACGGCGAACGCGAGAACCGCAGCAACTGGATGTCGGTGGTTGACGTGACCGACCAGATCAACGCGCTCGGTGTGCGGCAAGTGCTGGTGATCGCCGACTCTTGCTACTCGGGCACCATGGCGCGCACCGCGCTGCCGGTAGCCGATGCTGATCTCGTGGGCGAGCGCCACTGGGACGCCTTGCGTGCCATCTCGCAACTGCGTGCCCGCGTGGCACTTACCTCAGGTGGACTGGAGCCAGTGGTCGATGGCGGCGCAGGCCGCAACTCGCTCTTCGCCAGCAGCCTGCTCGATGTGCTCGCCGCGGTGCGTGAGCCGATCGAGACACGCCGCTTGTTTGATTCTCTGGCCGCTCGCTTCAGCCTGCGCGCCATGCGCCTGAAGGTGCAGCAGAAGCCGCAGTACGCGCCCATCCGTTTTGCAGGACACGAGGCCGGCGACTTCATCTTCGTGCCCAAACGTTGAGGCGCCGCGCCTTGCGCAACCAACGAAACACAGCGCGCGCTCCCTTGAAACACCGCTGAATCGCACCGGCGCGATGCTGTGAGCTTCTGACTTCAGGAGCTTTATTCATGACCCCCGTCCAGATCGGACATGTGCGCCGCAGCTTCGCGCTGATCGAGCCCATCGCCACACAAGCCGCGGCCCTTTTCTACGACAACCTCTTCACGGCCGACCCGAGCCTGCGTCGCCTCTTTCAGGGCAACATGTCGCAGCAAGGCGAGCGCTTGATGACGATGATCGCGGCGGCTGTCGACTTGCTCGAAGAACCAGAAACGCTGACCCCCACGCTGCGCAAGCTCGGCGCGCGGCACGTGAACTATGGCGTGCAAGACGAGCACTACGCCACCGTCGGTGCGGCGCTGCTCAAGACGCTCAAGCAAGGGCTGGGCAATGCGTACACCGACGACGTGCACGCCGCCTGGGTTGCGCTGTACCACGTGGTGAGCGCCACCATGATGGGGGCAGCGCGTGGTGCGGCGGCGTCAGCCAGGGCGGCTTGATGCGGCTGGGCCGGGTTCACTCCAGCAACAGGGCCACCGCCGCCAGCAGGTCGGCGCGGGAGAACGGTTTGTCGAGCCCGGTGCAATGTGCCTTGCGCAAAAACTCTCGAGCGCCGGGCGACAAGGTGTCGCCGGTCACGAACAACATGCGGTGTGCAAGCGCCGGGTGGTGCTGCTCGATCTCGCGCCACAAGGTGGCGCCGTCCATGTCGGGCATGTGCAGGTCGGAGACGATGGCATCAAAGCGCGCTGTCTCCAGCAGCGCCATCGCCACCGCGCCTGATTCGGCGGTGGCCACTTCGTATCCCGCGCCTTCGAGCATGTCGCGCATGAGCTCGGCGATCTCGGGCTCGTCGTCCACCACCAGCAAGCGCGACTGAAAGACGTCAGCACCTTGCAGCGGCACCGGGCCAGACTCTTGCACCGGCTCACCGCTGATGGGCAGGTTGAGGCGAAAGCTCGCGCCACCTTCGTGCGCGGTGGGTTCGAGCGTGAGGTCACCCCCGTGGTCACGCGCCAGCGAGCGCGACACCGCCAGGCCGAGGCCCGTGCCCAAACCTTCAGGTTTGGTGGTGAAGAAGGGTTCGAACAACTTGTCGCGCAGCTCGGGCGGCACACCCGGGCCGTTGTCAGACACACGCAGCCACACACGGGGCTCGCGGTTTTCGCGCCGTGCTTCGACACCGGTTTCCAGCAGCACACGGCGCTCGCCGCCCGCGGCACCCACCCCACCGGCCAATGCCTGTTGAGCGTTGACCAGCAGGTTGAGCACGATCTGGCCGATCTGGTCACCATCGGCCTTCACGCTCGGCAGGTCATCAATCAGATTCAGCTTCATTTCCACACCGTGGCTGCGGTAGCTGTAGCTCAGCATCTCGGCCGCGGCTCGTGTGAGGTCGTTGAGTGACACACTTTCGCGCGTGGCCGGTTTGCTGCGCGCCATGTTGAGAAAGGTGCGCACGATGCGGCCGCAGCGTTCGGCGGCCTCGCGAATGCGTTGCACATCAAGGCGTATGGCGGGGTCATCGCACTTTTCTTCGAGCAAGCTGGCGCGGCCCATCACGATGGCCAACGGGTTGTTCAACTCATGCGCCACACCGGCCAGCAAGCTGCCCATGGCGGTGAGTTTTTCGCTCTGGCGCAATGCATCTCGCTGGCGTTCGATTTGTTGCGCCGCGTTGTAGCGCTCGGTCACGTCGACCAGCGATGCGGTGTAGTAAGTCGTGCCGCCCACGTTCGTGCGCCACAGCACCATCTCGATGGGGAACTCGCTGCCGTCAGCGCGTAAGGCGTGCAGCTCCATGCGCTTGCCCAGCACGCGCGCTTCGCCGCCCTGCTCCATGCGCCGGATACCCGCCTCATGCAGCGCGCGGTAGCGCTCGGGCATGATGACCTCGCTTACCGGCTGACCCATCACATCGGCGCGCTGGCGGCCGAACATGGTCTCGGCCGCGGGGTTGAATTCAACGATGCGGCCCTGGCCGTCGGTGGAGATGAGCGCAGCCAGTGCATGGTCGACGATGGCGGCCTTGAGTGCCTCGCTCGCCTGCAACTGGCTCAGCTGCTCGGCGAGTTGTTCTTCGCGCAGCTTGAGCTCGGTGTGGTCACGCCCGAAGACCACGATGCCTTGTACTTCTGCATCGGCCGGTGCAAAGGGCACCATGGTTTCTTGCAGGAAGCGGCGGCCGCGCGTCGGGTATTCAACCCAGCCCTGCCAGCGCAAGGTGTCGCCATTGAACAGGCGCTCGGCCCACGGCAGGTAGCCCGAGTACGCCACCTCGCCCAATACCTTCGACAGGTGCTGGCCGATCACCTGCTCGGCCGGGCGGCCGTAGAACTCCAGGGCCTCGCGGTTGGCGTAGATGAAGCAGTGGTCACGGCCCACCACCGCCACGCGGGCGGTGATGTTGTCGAGCAGCGCGCTCATCAGCTCGGGAGCGAGCGGGGGCAGCGGAGATTTCTCTTTGCCCCACTGCGTAGGCCCAGTCCAGGTGAACTCTCGTTCCAGGGTCATGTCGCAGTCGGCACGAACACGTAGCCCACGTTGCGCACCGTCTTGAGCACCTCTGGTTTGTCGGGGTTGGTTTCGATCTTGCGGCGCAGCCGCATCACACGCAGGTCGATCGAGCGGTCGAACACGTCCCAGCCGCGGTTGTGGGCCTGCTCCATGATCTGGTCGCGGTTGAGTGGCCGGTTGGGGTTGCGCGCAAACAGCGCGAGCAGGTCAAACTCTGCCGCACTGATTTCGACTTCGCTGCCATCGGCCCCAAACAGTCGGCGTTCATCGAGGTCAAGCTGGCAAGCGCCGAATGGCACCCGCCGCGGGTTCTCGGGTTCTGCCGGGGGGGCCACGGGTTGCGATTGTTTCAGCCTGCGCAGCACGGCGCGAACACGCGCCAGCAACTCGCGCATCTCGAACGGCTTGGGAATGTAGTCGTCGGCACCCAGCTCCAGCCCCACCACACGGTCAACCGATTCGCCAGCGGTGGTGAGCATCACCAGGCCCACGCGGGGGTGCGCGTCGCGCAGCCAGCGGGCCAGCGAGAGGCCGTTTTCGCCGGGCATGTTGATGTCGAGGATGGCCAGGTCGGGTGGGGCTTCGGCAATGGCGGTGCGGGCGGCCAGCGCGTCGGGCGCGGTGCGCACCACAAAGCCATGGCGGCCGAAGTATTCGCTGAGCAATGACCGCAGCTCGGGCTCGTCGTCCACCACCAAGACGGTGGGGCCGGTGCTTGCGTCGCCCTGAATCATGGCCTGCGCTCCGCTGTGCTGTGTTGGCAGGGCCGGATCATATCGGTCGGCACGCGGCGCAGCCACTGGTGCGGCGCGGGCGAGGTCGGCGCGGCTCAGCACCGCGGTGATCCACGCGCGGGAGGGTGTGGCGCTCACCGCTGCGCCAGTGCGCTCAGATGGCACCGTGCAGCTCGGCAAAGTCTGCGGCGTAGGCGTCGGCGCT
>JACMKW010000478.1 GCA_014379885.1 Rhizobacter sp. | reverse complement strand
CAGTGCCGGTAGCTCGGCCCCATGCAGGCGGTGCCGCCCCAGACCAAGTTTTCGTTCTCGGCCTTGGCAAGCGCATCCAGGTCGAGCACGATTTCCCAGGCCGGTTGTGGCTTGCGGTATTCGGCAAGCGTCGTGCGCCGCCACAGGCCGCGTTTGTTGTTCTCGTCTTGCCAGAAGTTGTAGAGCCATTCACCGCGCCGTGCGACTGCGGGGATGCGGTCCTTGGCGTTCAGCACTTCGAGCAGCTGCGCCTTGGTGGGTGCGTATTCGGCCCGCGCGGTCAGCTCTTTTTGCGACAAGGCATTGCGCTCGCGCACCCAATTCAGCGCGCGTTCACCTTGCACCTCTTCAAGCCACTGGAAAGGATCGGCTTTGTCGGCGGCAGGCGGCAGTGTTTGCGTCATGGCGTGGGGGCTGGTCAGGATGAAAAAAGCAGCGGCACAGGCGCGCCAGGTGAGGGTATTCATACGCGCAAGTCCTGGGTTTCGGGGTGGCGCTCCATGTAGGCGCGCGCATAGGGGCACTGGGGGTCGACCTTCAAGCCCTGGGCTCTTGCATGGGCCAGCGCGGTGGCGACCAGCGTGGACGCAATCCCGCGGCCTTCGACGGCGCGATCCACGCCCGTGTGCGTGATGCGCATCACCTTGCCGGCCAGCCGGTAGTCGATCACGCTCACGTGGCCGTCTAGGGTGGTCTCGAAACGGCGTTGAGCGGTGTTGTGCGTGATGGTGTGAGGGCGGGTGGTGTCGGGCATGGTGAGCGGATTATTGAGCGATCACGATGCCGTGGCCCAGCCCGGGTTATGCCCGTTTCGTCTGTCTCAGGACGGGTTCAGGCGTTGCGGCGTGATCTCGATACTGCGTGCGCCGTCGCCCACCCACACCGCGCCGTCTTGCACCGTCACTTGCAGTTGCATGGTGCGCTGCGCGAGTGAGGCGAGTGCCTGGCTTTGATCCGCGGGCACCTGCCACACGCTGATGTTGCGCGCGCGGGTGATCTTGGTGGCAATGCCGTTCCACCAGATGGGTGTGCTGTGGCTGAAGCTGTAGACGTGCAGGCGCTCGGTGCGCGGGCTGGCTTTCATCAGGCGCTTGTCATCGGGCTGGCCGATCTCGATCCACTGCATGATCTGGCCGGTCAGGTCTTTTTGCCACAGGCTGGGTTCGTCGGCGTCCCACAGATCTTTGGCGAAATCGAGCGCTCCGTTGTGGTCGTTGGCGGGCGTGTTGAGCGCGAAGGCCAGCAGGCGGATCATCATGCGTTCGTCGGTCTCCGACGGGTGGCGCGCGATGGTCACGGCGTGGTCGCCGTAGATGCTGCGATCCATGTCGGCCAGCTGCAGCTGGGCTTTGTAGATGGTGGCTTTGATGGCCATGGAAGAGGCAATCGTCAGAGAGGGAGGGGCATTAGACCATCCGGGTGATTAGCGGCGCAGCGACAATCCGCCCCTTGAACCAGCGCGGGGCACTCCCATGAGCATGAAAAAATTCGACATCGAGAAGCAGCTCGCCAAGAAGGTGACCGGCCGGATGCAGGCTACCGGCATCTCCAACCGCTTTGGCCAGGGCGCCACCGAGGTGCTCGACAAGCGCGAGCGGCGTACGCGCGACGCGGCAGCCGGCCTGGTGTCGTTTGCCTGCAAGTTGCCGGCCGAGCTGGTCAAGCAATTGCATGAACAGGCGGCGGCGCACGAAGGCGGCATCAACGCCGTGATGACCGAGCTGCTGACGCAGGCGCTGGGGGCGGAGAAGAAGCCGGTCAAAGCCGTCGCGAAGGCCGCGGCCAAGGCACCGGCCAAGAAAAAAGCAGCCGACGAATAACTCGTCAGCCGTAAACCGTGACCACCTGGTAGCCCAGCGCGGCGAGTTCGCCGTCGGGCGACCACAGGTGGGTGGCTTGGTTCGAATAGCCACCGGCCGCAGCCAGCACCTCGGTATCGACACGCCACCAGCCCTCGGTGGCCTGAGCCAGTGGGCGCAGTTCAAGTTCCCACGACACCGAGCTGGCCGGCGTGGGCTTGCTGAACTGCGACAGCAGCGGGGTGGGTGGCACATCGGCCAGCAGCACGGTGAGCAATTCGGTGGCGATGCCGCTGGCGGGTTCACCCCGCAGCTGCAGGTGGATGCAGCTGGTGTTGCTGGGGCGGCCCGAGAACGGCGCACCGTCACCGACGAAGCGCATGTCCATGTGCTGCGTGAAATGCGGCACCACGCCGGCTGGCAACGGGCGCACCGGCGTCTGTTCGGGTTCGGTGGCCACCGGCGGCCTCTTCGGTGACAGCGGTGCGATCGAGGTTTCGCGCTCGTTGCCGAACACACCCAGCAGCAACGCGGCAGTCTGGCCCGCTTGTTGCACGAGGGCCTGCACCTGGCGCACGTTCTTGCCTTCGCGCAGCAGGTTGACCACCACCTCGACCGGGCCTTGCGTCACCGGGCCGATGAAGCTGGTCTGCAGTGCACGAAGCTTCACGTCGGCTGGCCAGGCGCTGCCGGCTACGTCGCGCATGGCCTGCACTGCCATCACCGAGATCAGGCCGCCGAATGAGGTGCGGCCTTGCAGCCAGTCGTGCGGCACATCGAAGCGAACCCGGTCGGCGTCGCGCGAGCGTGCGGCCAACAAGGTGGACAAAGGAGTGAAGGTGCTCATGGTGCGCAGCGATGTGTGAGAGCGAAAATTATCGAATGACCCCACGCCGCGCGCTGCCACCCGGGTGACACGCCGGTGGCACGCGGGTGGCATGATCCCGGCCGCAAACCCCTGAAGGATTCCGACATGAGCTTCGTGCACTCGCGCACCCCCTCGACAAGCCGCCTGTTGTTGCTGGCCGCCGGCCTGCTGCTGGCCACTACCTCGCTGCACGCTGCGCCCCCCAAAGCGCGTGAAGGCACGCTGGGCGGTGGCAAGGCCGGTGGCCCGATTCTGAGCATGGCCCAGCTGCGTGCCTGCATGGCGCAAGACACGCGCATCCAGACCCAGAACGAAGAAGCCGCCAGGCTGAAGCAGCAAATGACCAACGACAGGGAAGAAATTGACCGCGGCGCCGCAGCCTTGAAGGCCGATCTGGCCAGCATCGACCGCAGCAACAAGGAAGCGGTGGAAGCCCTGGTGGCGCGCGCGCAGGCCCACGACAAGTCGATTGAAAGCTACCAGGCACGTGTGGAGCCGTTCAATGCCCACGTTCAGGCGGTCGACGCTGAGCGGGCTGCCTATGCCAAGGCCTGCCAGGGCCGCCGCTACCTGGAAGACGATTACAAGGACATCAAGGCCGGCAAGTGAGTGTGAGTGTTTGTGGGATGCGGTGGCGAGAGCACCGCACCTAGAATCGGCGCGTCTCCAACCCAGAGAAGCACCATGACACTTGCCACAAGCAACCCGTTGGTGCAGCCGTGGAATACCGCGCACGGACTGCCCCCTTTCGCCGACGTTCGAGCCGAGCACTTCAAACCGGCCTTCGACGCCGCGCTGGCCCAACATCTGGCTGACATCGACGCCATCACGGCATTGAGCGACCCCCCCAGCTTTGACAACACCGTGGCTGCGTTCGATCGCAGCGGGCGCTTGCTGGCACGTGTCGAGGCGCTGTTCTACAACCTGACGGCCAGTGAAACATCGCCTGAGCTGCAAGCCGTGGAGCGCGAGATGGCCGCGCCGCTCGCAGCACACAGCAGTGCGGTCTACATGAACTCGGGGCTGTTCCAGCGCATTGACGCGCTCCATGAAATGCGCGACACGCTGGGCCTGGCACCCGAACAAACCCGTCTGCTGGAGCGCTTTCACCTCGACTTTGTGCGCTCTGGCGCCAAGCTGGCCGATGCGCCGCAAAAGCGTTATGCCGAGGTCATGCAACGCCTGGCCGAGCTGAGCACACGGTTCAGCCAGAACGTTCTGGCCGACGAATCGGCCTACCGCTTGCTTCTGCGCGACGAGCAAGACCTGGCGGGCCTGCCCGACTTCGTGCGCGCGGCTGCGCGGCAGGCGGCGGTTGATCGAGGCATTGCCGAGGGCCACGTGATCACGCTGTCGCGTTCGCACATCGTGTCCTTTCTCACCTTCTCCGACAGGCGCGATTTGCGCGAGCAAGCTTGGCGCGCCTGGGTGTCGCGGGGCGAGCACGACGGCGAGCATGACAACAGGCAGGTGGCGCGCGAGATCCTCACGCTGCGCCGTGAGCAGGCGCGCCTGCATGGCTATGCGAGCTACGCCGACTACGCACTCGCCGACACCATGGCGGGCACGCAGTCTGCAGTACAGGAGCTGCTGGAGCAGGTGTGGGTGCCGGCCAAGGCGCGCGCAGAGGCAGAGCGCGAGGCTTTGCAGGCGCTGGTGGTGTCGCGCAACGAGTCGCTGCAGCTCGAGCCCTGGGATTGGCGCTATTACGCCGAAAAAGTGCGCCAGGCCCGCTACGACCTGGACGAAGCGGCCATCAAGCCGTACTTCCCGCTCACTCGGATGGTCGATGCGGTGTTCGATTGCGCACAGCGATTGTTCGGCGTGCGCTTCGTGGCCCGTGCCGATCTGCACGCCTACCACCCGGACGTGAAGGTCTATGAAGTTCGCCAGAGCAACGACGACAACCTGGTCGGTATCTTCTTGCACGACAACTTTGCTCGCCCGACCAAGCGCAGTGGTGCGTGGATGTCGCAATACCGCAATCAGTCGCGCAATTCGTCGCGCAACAGCGGCACGCCGGCCGACGGGGTGTTGCCCATCGTCGTCAACAACAACAACTTTGCCAAGGGCGCACCGGGCGAGCCCACGCTGCTGAGTTTTGACGATGCACGCACGCTGTTTCACGAGTTCGGCCACGGGCTGCATGGCCTGCTGTCGAGCGTGACCTACGAGCGCTTGTCGGGCACCAATGTGTTGCGAGATTTTGTCGAACTGCCTTCGCAGTTGTTCGAACATTGGCTGAGCGAGCGCGAGGTGCTCAAGCAGCATGCGCGGCACCACCTCACCAACGAACCCATCCCCGACGAGTTGATCGAGCGCCTGGAAGCTGCCAACCGCTTCAACCAGGGTTATGAGACCGTGCGCTACGTGGCCTCGGCGCGCGTGGACATGGCAGCCCATGCACTCACCGACGCCGAAGGCCCCGACATCACCACCTTCGAGCAAGACGAGATCAAGCGCATGGGTTTGCCTGCGGCGGTGGGCATGAACCACCGGCTGGCGCACTTCCAGCATTTGTTCGCTGGCTCGGGCTATGCGGCGGGCTACTACGTCTACCTGTGGGCCGAGGTGCTGGATGCCGATGGCTTCGATGCCTTCACCGAAGCCGGCAGCCCTTTCGACGCCTCGGTGGCACAACGGTTGCGGCAGTTCATCTACTCAAGCGGCAACAGCCGCGAACCGCGCGAGGCCTACCGTGCCTTCCGTGGCCGTGACCCGTCGGTCGAGCCCATGCTGCGCGAGCGCGGGCTGCTGGCCGACTCGTTGCAATAGCACCGACGCGGCGCAGCCGGCCGCGCCTGGTGGCATTCAGGGGTTGGGGTTGAAGACGTCGGCTTCCGAGCCGAAGGGCATCGCGACCCATTTCTTCGTCGTCTCGTCCCACACCGTGTAGGGGTTGTGAACCCAATTGACGGGGGGTGTGGCCGCCGCGGCGAGCGTCTTCAGGCGGGCCACTTCAGTGGCGGCTTTGGCGGCTCTGTCTTTCAAGGCCGTCATGAGCTTGGTCTTGTCGGGTGCTCCGGTGCGGAGCAACGCAATCAGCTTGGTGAGGTCGGGCATGAAGCCGATCTGCGCATCGGGCTGAAAGCCGGTGTTGAGCACCGGGTCGCTCAGCAGGGCCCGCATCACCTGCGGCTTGAGCGAGGCCTGCCAGGTCTGCTTGGCAAAGCACTGCAGCAACGCCGCGGCGCCGGCCACGATGGGCGACGCCGCCGAGGTGCCGGAGACGCGCACGGTCTTGGTCGTGTCCCAGGTGGTCACGTCGTGGCCCTGTGCAAAGCAGTCGATGCGGTTGCCGAAGTTGAAACCGGAAACGCGTGTGATCTTCGGCGCGAGGGCCATGCCGCTCACGACGATGGCGCCACCGTCCATGAAAGCAGGGTCCGAGCGATCCAGGCGATGCGTTTCGCCCACGCAGTGGATCGACGTGTCGATGCCGACGCCGGTGTCCACGGTGGTCGTTTTGGTGCCCATGCTGTAGGCAGCCTCGTAGCCGTTGCCTGCGGCCATGCAGACGGTGACGCCCTTGCTGGCGAGCTGGCGCATCAGGGCGAGCAAGGCGGCATCGATCTCCAGTGGGATCGGCGCGGCGATGTGTTCATACGTGCCGTCGGGTTTCACGGCGATGGGCATCTTGCCGTTGCCACTGCGCCTGGGGCGTGTGGCCGGCAGTGTGGGGCCCACCTTCGGGCTCTTGGTCTGATCGAGCTCCACGCGGGCCCCGATGGAAAAGTTCACCACATCGCCGGCCTTCAGCGCCTTGGTCGTCGCCAGCAGCGCGATGGCCACGAAGCCGTTTGGCGTGACGGTCGTACTGGCGGGCACCTTGGGCGCGTTGGCCGCCGGTATGGCGTCAGTGGCCGAGAACACCAGCGTGCTGTTGTACGCAACACCGATGATTCCCTGCGTGTTGTCGTTGGCGCCCAAGATGCCGGCGATGTTGAGCATGTGGTCGCTGCCGCTTGGGCCCTGGCCCAGCGAGGCGGCGATGCTGATGTCGGGGTGTTTGGGCGGCTTGATCCCCGGTTCGGCAAAGCCGATCGTGATGCCGCTGCCCGTGGCGCCTGCGGCCCACGCGGCTTGGGCCGAGATCCCTTCGGGGGCCGGTTGCAGATACTCCTGGTTCGCAAAATCCGGGTTGTCCTTGGGCGCCTGCACTTCGAGCGGGTACTCCGGCTGAACCATCGCGATGGTGCTCGCGCGCGACAGCGTGCCGATAATGTGGGCGTCGTCCAAGCCCCCCGTGAAGCGCAGTTGGTAGTAGCGCGAGAAGCCGGGGCGGCGAGCGCCGGGCCACCGGCTTTCGTCACCGTACTGCGCTGCCTCGTCGTCAAGCAGGGCGGCAAGCGAGCATGGGTAGAGGCGGGCAAGCCACGCGGTGGCGTCGCTGAAGTTCAGGCTGCGCTGCACCTCGCCGGGAATGATGCCTTCGAGCGCTTCGGGCGTGCAGGTGATCTCGTCGCCATCGGGCAGCGGCGTACCCGACGCGAACTGCACGATGAAGCGCCGGGCGCCGCTCATGGCAGACCGGAGCTTGGGCACCGCGGGCGCCTGCACTGCTGCGCCGTGCGGCGGTGCAGGTGGCGCAATGGGTGCGATGCTTTCGATCACGGCGCCGGGTCTTTCAGACGGCCGGTCTTCGGGTCATACGCCACCACCACCGGCACCACCTGGTCGGTGGGCAGAATTTCCACCCACTGGTCGAAGGTCTGGAAGTTGGATGAACCGTTGGGGTCTTCGTCGTCGGTGAGCGGGCGTGCCTGGAAGCCACCGCTCAGCGGGTTGAAGCCGTGCTCCCACACGCGGTCGACCGGCGTGGCGGTGATGGTGCTGTCGGGGTCTTGCGGCAGCTGCGGGTCGGAGAGGTCGAAGGCCTGGGTGGTCATCTCTTCCTGGTGCTTCTTGGCGACGGAATCGGCCAGCATCTCCAGCACGCTGAGCAGCGTTTTGCCGTTGAGCGGGGTGCCGTTCGCATCGGTGCCTTGGCCGGCGTAGAGGTCGTTCGGGCCGATGCCGTTCATGCCCTCCACGTGCTTGAGCCAATTGAGCGCCGCCTTCTCTCTGCCCGGTCGGATCGGCATCACCGCTTTCACCCATGGTGCGTTGAGAAAGGCATTGCGCAGGTTGTCGCCGTCGAGCTGCAGCACCCAGCCGAGTGAGGCACCCAGCTTGGCGGGGCTTGAGTCTTCGGTGATGTAGTAGTGGTCGCGGGCGACGCTGTCGCCGGCGTCCCAGCTCACCTGGTCGGCCACCGACACGGGCCCGACGCCCATGCCATCGGGCTTCTTGCCGAATGACTGGGAACCGCGCGTGTGGCGCGGCTTCCACCACTCCGGTGCCACGAAGTACAGCATCTTGTCCACGTCGAAGATGGAGTTGATGAGCTCTGACAGCACGTGGCGCGCGGCCAGCGTGTCGGGCGTTTCAGGCACGCTGTCGTCGGGGCCATAACCCTTGGGCAGCAGCATTTCCTGAATCAGCTGGCGGTAGATGGTGATGCGCTCTTCTTCGCGCAGGTCATCGGCCGGGCGAGGTGTCACCTTGCTGGCCAGCGTGATGCGCTCGGCCACCGCCTTGCTGTACGCCTCTTGCTGGGCGCGCAGCCGGGCGTTGTCGTAGTCGACCATCTTCTTGTTGTAGTCGGTGAGGTCTTGCGCAGGCGGGTTCCAGGTGGCGGTGATCTGCAGCTTCACCGAGGGCTGATCCTTGAAGTTCACCTGGTCGAGCGAGACACGCACCTTGTCGCCCTGGGCTGCGACACGCGCCACGCAGATGTCGCTGTGCATCGACATGATCTGCAGCGAGCCGGCGTTGAGCGTGTAGCCCACGCCGGCAGATTCAAGGTAGTAATCGCGCTCCCAGACGATCCAGTCGTTGTGGTCGGGGTTGCTTTCCTGGT
>JACMKW010000477.1 GCA_014379885.1 Rhizobacter sp. | reverse complement strand
CTGTACGCTTGAGCGTTCGAGTCAAGGAGCAGCCATGAAAGCCACCTGGAACGGCGTGACCCTCGCCGAGAGCGACGACACCGTGATCGTCGAAGGCAACCACTACTTTCCCGAGAGCAGCCTGAAGCGCGAGTACGTGAGCTTCAGCAACCACCGCACCAGTTGCCCGTGGAAGGGGCAGGCGTATTACTACAGCCTGTTTGTCAACGGCGAGATGAACACCAACGCGGTCTGGTACTACCCCGAGCCCAGTGAAGCGGCTTCTGAAATCAAGGGGCGGGTGGCGTTCTGGAAAGGTGTGAAGGTGGCGTGATGACGGCGGCTTTTCGGCCGCCTGCACGATCAGTCCTTCAAGCGCTGCTGGTTGAAGAAGCGCAGCATTTCGCGCGAAGCGTCAGGCCCTTGCTCGTCGGTGTAGCTGCCCTGCGCGTTGCCACCCGACCAGGCATGGCCACTGCCGTGTACCAGCCAGTGTTCGGCGACGACGACGTCTGCATCGTCACGGTAGGTGGTGCGCACGAAGCTGCGCCCGTTCTCGGGCATGCCGTGTGACACCTCCGACGTGTCATGGCCTGCCACCAGGTGCTCGCCATTGATGGGGTGCACGGTGCCGTCTTGGTCGCCATGGAACACGATGAAGGGCACGCGCCGCCCGTTCGGGCGTGTGGGCTCGCTGCGGGGGCCGTGCTGCATGGCTGCGAAAGCGGTGGCCACGTCGTGCGCCGCGCCTTGAGGCAGGCCGGAGTGGATGCCGGCGGCGGCAAACAGATCGGGGTACTCGTGCGCCAGGATGACGGCCATGGCGCCGCCCGCCGAGAGGCCAGCGACGTACACGCGTTGGGCGTCTACCGCACGCGCCTGCATCACATGGCGGGTGATGGCCGCGAGCAAGGCCGGTTCGCCGCTGCCGCGTTTCTGGTCACCGGGTTGAAACCAGTTCCAGCAGCGCTGCATGTTGGAGCGCGGGGCCTGCGCCGGGTAGAGCACACGAAAACCTTGCGCTTGTGCGAGTTCGTTCATGCGCGTGCCGGCGGCGAAATCGTCGGGGTCTTGTTTGCAGCCGTGAAGCATCACCACCAGCGGAGCAGGCTCGTCGCTCAGCCCGGCGGGCGTGAACAGCTTGTAGTGGCGCAGGCCCAGGGCGGTGGCAAAAGGGAATTCTTCGAAACTGGCCGGCCGGGGTGCTGTGTCCGGCGGGGTGTGCCACGGCGTTTCTTGCGTTTTGGGTGGGCTGGTTGGCGTGTCGATCTCGCGCACCAGACCGTCCAGCACGATGGCGTCGGTGGCCGCGCGGGCGGCCTCGGCCGGTGTGGCGGGTGCAGGGGGTGTGGCTGCGCCTCGTTGAAGGTGCAGTGCGCGCTGAATGGCCTGGGTGGCTTCGCCCAGGCTGCCACGGCGGGTGAGCGCGGTAGCCTGGGCGATCAGCTTGGCGAAAGGGCTGTCAGTTTTCATGGGATTTGTGCAGTGCAGCAATGACCCCAGAGTAGCCGGTTCGCCGAGCGCCTCATGTAGGAATACCCCTCCTTTTCACTCAGGGCTTTCGCTCACTCGTGGCGCAGCGCTTCGATCGGGTCGAGCCGCGCTGCACGCCGTGCCGGGAAGTAGCCGAACACCACGCCGATGCCAGCCGAGAACACGAACGACAGCAAGTTGATGCCCATGTCGAACACATAGGGCACCTGCATCACCTGGGCCAGCACCATGGAGGCAGCGGTAGCGAGCACGATACCGATGATGCCGCCCAGCGCGGCGAGCGCTACGGCTTCGATCAGGAACTGCAGCAGCACCTCGCGCTCCAGAGCGCCGATGGCCAGGCGCAGGCCGATCTCGCGGGTGCGTTCGGTCACGCTCACCAGCATGATGTTCATGATGCCGATGCCGCCCACCAGCAGGCTCACCGCGGCCACTGCACCGAGCAGGGTGGTCAGCACCTGGGTGGTGTTCGACAAGGTGTCGGCCAGTTGTTTGGTGTCGAGCACGTTGAAGTTGTCGTCGTCTTCGTCGGCCAGCTTGCGGCGCTCGCGCAGCAGCTGGGTGAGGCTGGCTTTCACGGAGTCACTGTCCGTGCCTTCCTTCATCGACACCAGCAGCGTGTTCACGCGCTGGTTGCCAGTGACGCGGCGCTGCAGCGTGTGCAGTGGTACCAGCACCACGTCGTCTTGGTCGTTGCCCATGGCGGCCTGGCCTTTGGAAGCGAGCACGCCCACCACGGTGCAGGAGAACTGTTTCACGCGCACCTGTTCGCCCAAGGCGCTGCGGCTGCCGAACAGCTCGCGCCGCACGGTTTCGCCGATCACACAGACCGCGGCGCCGGCTTGCAGCTCTTCGTTGCTGAAGCGCCGGCCGGTGGCGAGCGTCCAGTTGCTGGTGTCGAACCAGGTGTTGGTGCTGCCGGTGATGCTGGTTGTCCAGTTACGGCCATTGGCCACCACGGTGGCACCGGCGCGTGCTTCGGGCGCCACGTTCTGCACGCCGCCGATCTGCGTGGCCACGGCCAGCGCGTCGCTCTCCTTGAACGAAGGCGCACCACCCCCACCGCCCGGGCCCAGGCGCTGGCCCGGGCGCACCATCAGCAGGTTGGTGCCCAGGCCGGCGATCTGGTTTTGCACCGCCTGCGTGGCGCCGTTGCCCAGCGTCACCATGGTGATCACCGCGCTGACACCGATCACGATACCGAGGATGGTGAGGAAGGAGCGCAGCAGGTTGCGGCGGATCGAGCGCAGCGCCAGCAGCAAGGTGTTGAGCAGCATCAGGCGCTCTCCACCGCGGCCCTGAGGCCGACCGGGTGCAGGTTGGGCTCGTCGCTCGCCACGCGCCCGTCAACAAAGCGCACCACGCGTTTGGCGTAGGCCGCCATGTCGGGCTCGTGCGTAACCATCAACACGGTGATGCCGCGCTCGGCGTTGAGCCGCCACAGCAACTCCATGATTTCCTGGCTGCGCTGGGTGTCGAGGTTGCCGGTCGGCTCATCGGCCAGCAGCACGGCCGGCTTGGTGACGATGGCGCGTGCAATCGCCACACGCTGCTGCTGGCCGCCCGACAGCTCGCCCGGCGTGTGGTGCTCCCAGCCGGTGAGGCCCACCGAGGCCAGCGCTTCGGCAGCGGCATCGTGGCGTGCCTTGGCGGTTTCGCCGCGGTAGAGCAGCGGCAGCTCCACGTTCTCTTGCGCCGAGGTGCGTGCCAGCAGGTTGAAGCCCTGGAAAACGAAGCCGAGGTAGCGGCGGCGCAGGCGCGCACGCTGGTCGCGCGTGAGGTTCTCCACGTGCACACCTTGGAACAGGTACTCGCCTTCGGTGGGCCGGTCCAGGCAACCCAGGGTGTTCATCACCGTCGACTTGCCCGAGCCGCTGGGGCCCATCACGGCGACGAACTCGCCGGCTTGCACGTCGAGGTCAACGCCTTTCAACGCGAGCAGGGCGACGTCGCCTTCGCCATAGACGCGCGTCACACCACGCAATCTGATCAGAGGCACATCACTCACTTGGCTGCCCCCGAACGCTGGTCGGTGATGACCTGCAGGCCGGCTTGCAGCTGCTCACTGCTCACCTCGGTCATGCGCCCATCGGTGATGCCGGGGGTGACGGCAATCGCTACGGGCGCGCCATCGCGCAACACCCACACCTGGCGGGCCGCAGCCGCAGCCGCGTTGGCATTCGCGCCGCCTCCACCGCCGGCGCCTT
>JACMKW010000476.1 GCA_014379885.1 Rhizobacter sp. | reverse complement strand
CGCCTCGCCGAGCTTCTTCAGCTTGCCGCTGGCGGCATCGATCGCAAAGCTCGCGACGCGATACGGCTGCGAGCGCAGGGCGGCGTAGAGCACGCGCTTGTCGGGGCTCACCGCCAGCGGCATCACGTTGCCGCCCACCTTCACCGTCTCGACCGGTGTCAGCTCGCCGCTGCGCGTGTCGAGCGCGAGCACCGAGATCTCCTGGCTGTCGGCGTTCGAGATGTAGGCGAAGGTGGCGGCAAAGGCGTTGCCGCCGGCGAGCAGGGCGCACGCCACGAGTGCGAGCACCCGCCCGGGGAGTCGCACAGTGTGAAGGATTGACATGGATGTCTCCGATTCGGTGTGTGGCGTGCGCACGAGATCACCAGGCCATGCGCAGGCCGGCCTGGATCACGCGCTCTTCGGCGATGTAGTCCTTCAGGTCGCCGGTGGCCACCGAGAACCCGGCATACAGGAAGGTGTTCTTCGACAGGCCGTAGCGGCCGGCGAGCGCGGCCTTGCCCAGCGTGGCGGTCCGCCCGCTCGCGCTTTCGTACTTAACGCCCGAGTAGTTGAGGCCCCAGGTCATGGCCCCGGTGGGAATTTCCACGCCCAGCGTGTAGCCGTTGAGCTTGGACGCGGTGAAGGTGCCGGCTCCGTCCTGCACGATGAGGTTGGCGCCCGTGAAGGCACCGTTGCCGGCGCCGGTGGCGAGCTCGTCGTCGCGCTGGATGCCGCCGAGCAGCTTGACCGGGCCGAAGTTGTAGTTGGCACCGATGGTGAGCGACTTGTTGGTTTGCTCGTCGGTGACGCGCGACAACGTCCACTCGTACGACAGGGCCGCGTTGAAGGGCCCGGCACCGTAGCCGAACTTCACGCCGTGGAAGCGATCGGCCGTGCCTTCGCCCGGGGCGAGTTGGGCCGTGGCGGTGAAGCCGCCCAGGTTGGGCGTCTGGTACTGGATCACGTTGTTGGCGCGCGGCGCGTTGAGCCAGAAGGGCAGGGCGCGGCCCATGTTGGTCACGCCCGTGCCCTGGTTGTTCACCAAGGCGTTGCCGAAGGGGTTGGTAAGGCCCATCACCGAGTCTTCGAGCACGTATTGGCGGCCCAGGCGCACTTCACCCATGCTGCTGGATGACAAGGCCACGAACACCTGGCGGCCGAAGGCGAGCCCGCCCTGGGCCGCCGCGCCGGTGTCGGCAAGCAGGCCGCTTTCGAGCACGGCGTTGGCCTTCAAGCCACCGCCCAGGTCTTCGGTCACACGCACGCCCCAACGCGAGCCGTTCAGGCCGTTGACGGTGCCGTCGTTGAGTCGCCAGACGCTGGTGCCGCCAGCGGCGCCGCCGGCCTTGTGCTGGTTGACGGCCAAGTCGAGCAGGCCGTACAGCACGACGCTCGATTGGGCTTGGACTGCGCCAGTGGCGAGCAGCACGGCGGTGGCCAGGATGGTTTTTTGGATGCTTAGGGTGTGCATGTGTCTCTCCTCGGGGGTTGGTTGAATGGCCGCTTGGTTTCTGATTTGCAGGCAAAGCGATGCCCAGCCCGTGCGCCACGGCCATGGCGCGCGGGGTCTGAAAAGTGGTGAGTGGTGGTGGGTCTTGCGGGTCTTGCGAGTGAGCGGTCGGTACTGCGGGTTCAGGGCAGCTGGATGGCTTCAACCCAGTTGGGGTTGAGCCCGACGTCGTGTTCTGAAACGAGGCTGAGGGCGCCACTGCTTTCGTTGATGGCGTGCACGCCAACACGGTGAGACAACTGGCCCGCGGCAATCAGGTGGTGGCCCGTGGGTGTGATGGCAAAGCCGCGCGGTTGCGCCTGCGTTGGCACATGGCCCAGCGCAGTGAGCGTGCCGGTGCGCGCATCGACGGCAAACGCGGCCAGCGTGCTGCTGCGGCGCTCACTGCTGTAGAGAAAGCGACCATCGGGTGTGAGGTGCAGGTCAGCAGCCCACGGCTCGCCGCTGAAACCGGGTGGCAGGGTGTTGACGGTCTTGAGGTGCTGCAGCGTGCCGCGCTCGGGGTCGAAGGCCAGCACGTCGAGGCTGGCGTCGAGCTCGTTGAGCAGGTACACGAGGGGCAACTTGGGGTGGAAGACGAAATGGCGCGGGCCGGCCTCGGGGCGCAGGGCGAGCGAGGACGGCGTGTTCGGCACCAGCTCACCACTCGCGGCATTGAACGTGAACTGCAGCAGCTGCCCCGCCCCCAGCGAGGTGGCAAACACGAAGCGGTTGCTCGGGTCGCTGCAGATGGCATGCGCCTTCGGGCCCGTGGGAATCACTTGCTTGGCAGGCTGCGGCAGACCGTCTGCACTGATCGGGCTCACCGCCACCAGGTTGCCACCGTATGACGCACTGAACAGCCAGCGGCCACTCGCATCGAGCGAAATGTTGGCCATGCTGGCCGGCAGCGTGGCTTCACCCAGGCGCGTCAGCTGCCCGCTTTGAGCATCGATGCCCAGCGCGATCACCGCCAGCGGCTCGCTGCGCCGTGCAACATAGAGAAAGCGCTTGTCGCGGCTCACCGCCATCGGCATCAGCATGCCTTCGACGACGATCGTCTGCAGCGTGGACAACCGGCCGCTGCGCTCGTCGAGCTGCAGCACCGAGATGCTGCCGCTGTCGGCGCTGCTCACGTAAACGATCATGTCAGCCCCTCGGCGAACGAGTACGTTCGCCGATCCCCCGGGGGATCGTGGGCCGGCTTGGGAGCGGCCCGGCGCTCGGCCCACGTCGTGCTGGTATGCATATCACTTCAGCAGCAGGTTGGGCAGCCACATGGCGAAGCCCGGCACGTAGGTCACGAGCATCAGCGCGAAGATCAGCGCGCCGTAGAACGGCCAGATGGTCTTCATCACCTCGCCCACCGAGATGCCACCGATGGCGCAGCCCACGAACTGCGTGGTGCCCACCGGCGGCGTGTTCAGCCCCAGCGCGCAGTTGATCAGCATCACCATGCCGAACTGCACCGGGTCCATGCCGTAGTGCGCGCAGATCGGCAGGAAGATCGGCGTGCATATGAGGATAGTCGCT
>JACMKW010000009.1 GCA_014379885.1 Rhizobacter sp. | reverse complement strand
TGTGCGCGGCGGGTTGTTTCACCGCGCAGGGCATGGGCGCCGATTTCGCGGCCGAGGCCAAGGCGGGCGAGTACCTGGTCAAGGTGACGCGGCAGCCAACGCCGAGCCTCGAACCGGCGGGTGCCGGTGAACCGCCGGAAAGCTTCACCAAGGATTACTTGCTCAAGGTGACCCAATGAATCTTTCCCACCCGCCCGATCGCGTTTCTTGGGATCAGTACTTCATGAACATCGCGGTGGTGGCGGCCTCGCGCTCGACCTGCCCACGCAAGTTCGTTGGCGCGGTGATCGTGCGCGACCGGACCATTCTTTCAACCGGTTACAACGGATCGATTCGCAAGATGCCCCATTGCAGCGAGGCGGGGCACATGATGGAGAACGATCACTGCGTGGCGACCATCCACGCGGAGGCAAACGCCATCATCCAGGCGGCCAAGAACGGCGTGATGATCAACGGGGGCGCGATCTACGTGACCGCCAGCCCGTGCTGGAACTGCTTCAAGCAAATCGCCAACGCCGGCATCGGGCGCATCGTGTACGGCGAATTTTACCGGGATGATCGGATCTTCCAGGTGGCGGAGCAGTTGCAGATCGAGCTGGTTCATCTGCCCACGAAGGTGGTGCCACCCACCGAGTCAACGCGCACGGTGCCGAAGGCGTTGCGGCGCAGGTTGTATTCACCGCGGCGGTCGGAAGCACCATGGCCCGGCTGGCTTTCGAAGCCGAAAGCGACGCGCGGGCCGGCGTTGTTGAAGTTGCGCAGGTGCTCGATGTTGTAGCCGTTGTTGCCGGCCGGGTTGAACGGGCCGGCGCGCTCCAGGTGGGCCGGCACGTAATAGCTGCCGTCACCATGTTTGGCGGTCATCCACTTGAGCGCTTCGACGGTCTTCAGGTGGCCGAGCTGGCCATTTGCACCATTGAGCTTGGCAGCGGCAACGTTCCAGTCGGTGTTGGCGGTGTTCAGGCTGCCGGGCACCGAGCATTCCCAGTTGTTGCCCACGCCGGTGTTCACATTGCCGGGCTGGGTGGTGGTGTTGCCGCGGCTCGTGTCGCTGTTGCCGCGGTCGAAGCAGTACTGCCACTGCGCCAGGGCGTTGGCGTTGCCAAGCGGCGTGTAGCCGGGGGTGGTGGGCAGGGTGCGCTTGTAGATGGCGGCGGGCATCTGGCCAGTCACGACCGACATCGAGCTGTGCTCGTGGCCGGCGACGACCGACTCGGTCCCCATGAACAGCGGCTCGCCGCGGTAGGCCGCCAGGTACTCGAGCAGCGGGTACTGGTAGGTCTGGATGGCTTCCCAGCGCCACATGTTCTGGGTGGCACCCGAGCCCGACAGGTCACCCTTGGGCGTGACGGGCGGGTTGGTGTTGCGCCATGTGGTGCTCGGGCCTTGCAGCGTGGTGCCGTCGGCGGCGTAGACCAGCGGGTAGGCTGGGGTGGCCAGGCTCGCATCTTCGGCCAGCGTGCAATTGCGGTTGCCCGTGCCGCCGTGGCCGGCTTGCACGAACCAGTCGAGGCCCCAGGGTGTGGCCTCGGTTCGGTCCATCGACTTCTTGACCTTCTTCTGCATCGACACCGCACCGTCGGAGCAGGTGCTGTGGTTGTGGAAGTCGCCCGCGAGGTAGGTGCCGGCGTTCTTGCCGCCGTGGCGCGCAACTTGGTGCTGGTCATTGGCACTCACTGTCTGCGGCGCGGTTGCCAGCAGTGCGGCGCCAAAGGCAGCGGCAGCGGCGAGCGAGATCTGGCTCTTCTTGAAGTCGAGGCTCATCAAGGTTCCTGGATGTGGTTGTGGTTTGAGATGGGGTGGCGCGTTGCATCGTAGTAACAAGCCGTGTCGGTCGCGTGACAGAACGATGACGGTGCGCTCTACCGCTTCACCCTCCGCCGCAATACGCTCCGTTAGCACGCCATCTGTGAAACCTTGATGACGCTTCGGCCCTCCAGTCGGGTATCCCGACGATCGCTCCGGTGGCATAAAGAATCCCGCCATGGATGAAGTGTTCGGCCTCTTTCCGATTCCCTTGCTGCGCGCGCCGGCCACGCTGCCCCCCGAACTTGTGCGCGGGTTGGTCCAGCATTTTTCAGCGCGGGCCGACCGCGACAACAGCTCGTCACCGAACCTGAGCCACACCGCCATGCTCAGCCCGGGCGACAGCCCGCTGCTGGTCGTGGCTGCCAATCTCATCGCGCCGAAGCTCGCCGAGTTCGGCAGCCTGCTCTTCGGCGAGCAGCTGGGCTGGTCGATCAAGGAGATGTGGGTCAACCTGCTCGACACCGGCGGCCGCCAGGCCATGCACAACCACGCCAACAGCTTCATCTCGGGCGTGGTTTACCTCACGCCCACGCACCCCGAGTCGCGCACGGTGTTCATGAAGTCGCCAGGCGGCACTGAGTTCTCGTTCAAGAATGATCACGCGGGCGTCACGACAGGCCCGTACAACGCCGACAAGTGGATCAGCCCGCAGCCCGAGCCGGGCGACATGGTGCTGTTCCCGAGCTACCTCATGCATGCCGTGCCCCCCAACCCCGGCGAGCAGCGCATCTCGTTGGCCTTCAATGCCATTCCGACGCACATCGATTCCTGGGGCTACCGTGTCCGCTTCAGCGGCTGAGAGCGCCACGCGATCTGACGACGCGCCCGCCATGAACCTGCCTGCTGCGCTGGCGCTGATGGCGGCGTCGGGCTTCGCGGCGCTCGCCTACCAGATCGTCTGGACGCAGCAAAGCAGCATCTGGCTCGGCCATGAATCGACCGCGGTGCTGGCCGTCATCGGCGCCTTCTTCGCGGGCCTGGCGATCGGTGCGCACGCGCTGAGTCACCGGGTCGAGGCGAGCCCTCGCCCTGCGCTTTGGTACGCGGCCTGCGAAGCGGTGATTGGCGTGTGGGGTGTGGTGCTCGCGCTGCTGATGGCGCCGGCGGGCGAAACCTTGCTCAGGCTCATCGGCGACACGCCCAGCGCGGCATGGCAGGCGTCGGTGGCCTTCGTCGGCACCTTCCTGTTGCTGCTTCCCGCCACCGCGGCGATGGGCGCCACGCTGCCGGCGCTTGAGCGTGTGCTGGCGCGTTCAAGCTCGGGCCAGAGTCTGGCGGCGCTTTACGCCGGCAACACCTTCGGTGCGGTGTTGGGCGTGCTCGCCGCGGCCTTCTGGTTGGTGCCAGAGTTCGGGCTCACGCGCACCACGCTGCTGTGCGCATTGCTCAACCTCTTGTGCGCCGCGGCGACGCTCTTGCTCTTTCCTCGGCACGACTTGCCGGTGCCCACCGCGCCCGCCCTGCCTCGCAGCAAAGGTCTCATGCCGCTGCTCGCGGTCACGGGCCTGCTGGGTATCGGCTACGAGGTGCTGGTCGTGCGCGTGCTGCGGCAGGTCGCCGAGAACACGGTCTACACCTTCGCGATGCTGCTCGCGGTCTACCTCGTCGGCACGGCGCTCGGGGCGGCGGCGTACCAACGCTGGTCGTGCCGGGCATCGCCGGAGCGCCGCGGCGACACGCTGTTGCTCGCGCTCGCTTTCAGTTGCTTGCTCGGCACTGCCAGTTTGTGGATGGCCGAAGAGATAAAGGCGCTCTTTCTGCACACGGCGGGCGCCGGCATGGGCTCGGCCCTCGCAGCCGAAGCGCTGCTGGCCGCGGTCGCGTTCCTGCTGCCCACCATCGTGATGGGAGCGCTCTTCAGCCATCTGTGCACCCGCGCGCTGGCCGAGGGCGTGGGCTTTGGCAGGGCGCTGGCTGGCAACACGCTGGGCGCCGCAGCGGCGCCCTGGGTTTTCGGTCTGTTGTTTGCACCGGCCTTCGGCCCGAAGGCGGCCTTGCTGGCAGTGGTCGTCGGTTATGCACTGCTGGCTGTGCGGCGATCAGGTTGGGCACGGCCGGTGGCGCTGGGTGCTGCGACAGCAGCGCTCGCAGTGTTCTCGCCGCCGCTCGCCTTCGTCGAGGTGCCCGAAGGCGGGCGCATCGTCAGCTACCGCGACGGTGCGATGGGCGCCGTCAGCGTGGTTGAAGACGCGAGCGGCGTGTCGCGGCTGCGCATCGACAACCGCCAGCAGGAAGGCAGCAGCGCCACGCGGCTGACCGATGCGCGGCTGGCCTTGCTGCCGGTGCTGCTCCATCCCGCGCCGCGGCGCGCGCTGTTTCTGGGCCTGGGAACGGGTGTGACGGCATTGTCGGCGAGATCG
>JACMKW010000475.1 GCA_014379885.1 Rhizobacter sp. | reverse complement strand
GGCGGTGCGGCGATCGAGGTTGCCGGTGGGTTCATCGGCCAGCACGCAGGCCGGGCGCCCCGCCAAGGCGCGCGCAATCGCCACCCGCTGGCGCTCGCCGCCCGACAGTTGCGAGGGCCGGTGCTCCACCCGATCGGCCAACCCCACCTCGCCCAGCACGGCTCGGGCCTGCTCTCGCGCCTGCGCCATGGGCATGCGCCGAATGCGCAATGGCATGGCCACGTTGTCGAGCGCCGTGAACTCGGGCAAGAGGTGATGGAACTGGTAGACGAAGCCGAGATGCCGGTTTCGCCAATCGCCTTGCTCAGAGGCGCTCATGGTCGAGAAGTCTCGGCCCGCCAGCTGCACCGTGCCCTGGGTCGGCGCCTCCAGCCCGCCCAAAAGGTGCAGCAGCGTGCTCTTGCCCGAGCCCGAGGCCCCGACGATGGCCAGCGTTTCGCCGCGCTGCACGGTGAGGTTGATGCCCTGCAGCACGTGCACGTCGAGCCCACCTTCGGTGAAGCGCTTGTGCAGGCCGCTCGCCTGGATCACGGGGTCACTCATAGCGCAGTGCCTCTGCGGGTTGAACGCGGCTGGCGCGCCAACTCGGGTAGATCGTCGCCACAAAAGCGAGCACGAGCGAGATCACGGTGATGGGCAGGATGTCGGCCGACTGCGGCTCGCTCGGCATGCTGCTGATCAGGTAGATGCTGCCCGGCAAAAAGCTGGTGTTGAGCGCGCGCTCGATGAAGGGAACGATCACGTCGATGTTGAAGGCGACCAGCAGACCAAAGAGCACGCCGGCCAAGGTGCCGATCACGCCCGAGGCCGCGCCCTGCACCATGAAGATGCCCATGATGGAGCGGGGGCTAGCGCCGAGCGTGCGCAGGATGGCGATGTCAGCGCGTTTGTCGGTGACCGTCATCACCAGCGTGGAAACAAGGTTGAACGCAGCCACTGCAACGATCAACGTGAGGATGATGAACATCAACCGCTTTTCCAGCTGCACGGCGGAGAACCAGTTGCGGTTGGTGCGCGTCCAGTCGCGCACCATCACCTGCGGCCCGAGCTGCTGCGACAACTCGGCGGCGACTTGCGGCGACTGGTGCAGATCTTTCAGGCGAAGCTGCACGCCGGTGGGCCCTTCCACGCGGAACAAGCGCGCCGCATCGTCGAGGTGGATCAGCGCGAGCGTGCTGTCGTACTCGTAGTGCCCTGAATCGAAGGTGCCCACCACCGTGAGCTGCTTGAGGCGCGGCACCACACCGGCCGGCGTCACCTGCCCGCCCGGGGCGACGATGGTCACACTGTCACCTTCTCTCACACCCAACGAGCGCGCGAGTTCGGCACCCAGCACGATGCCCCAGGCGCCCGGCGTGAGCTTGGCCAGCGTGGTGTCTTTCAATTGCGCAGCCAGGTCGGTGACACCGGCTTCGTCTTTCGGCGAAATGCCGCGCACCACGGCACCGCGCATGTCGTCACCGCGCGCAATCAGCGCCTGCGCGGCCACGAAGGGCGCAGCACCGATGACCTGCGGGTTCTGCTTCGCCTTCGCGGTGGTGGCCTGCCAATCGGCGAGTGCTCCGCCCTGCACGTCCATCACCTCCACGTGGGCGATCACCGACAGCATGCGGTCGCGCACTTCCTTCTGGAAGCCGTTCATCACCGACAACACGATGATCAGCGCCGCCACACCGAGCGCAATGCCCAGCATGGACACACCCGAAATGAAGGAAATGAAACCGTTGCGCCGACCGGCGCGGCCGGCCCGGGTATATCGCCACCCGATCTGCAACTCGTAGGGCCAGTTCAATTGCGTTCGATTCGGGCGTAGGCGCTGTGGTTGTGGATGGATTCGAAGTTCTCCACATCCACGCTGTAACGACCGATGCGTGCATCGGCGTTCAGGCGCAGCGCGACATCGCGCACCAGGTCTTCAACGAACTTTGGGTTTTCGTAGGCCCGCTCGGTGACCCATTTCTCGTCGGCCCGCTTGAGCATGGGCCAAATTTCGCAGGAGGCCGAGTCTTCGGCGAAGCGCACGAGTTCGGACCATGCCACGTCTTGCAGCAGCTCGGCGCGGATGGTCACGTGCGAGCGCTGGTTGTGAGCGCCGTAGTCGGAGATTTCCTTGGAGCAGGGGCACAACGACTTCACCGGTACCACCACCTGCGACCACACCACGGTCTGGCCGTTGCGTGATTCGGCGACCCAGCTGCCTTGGTAGTCGAGCAGGCTTTCCAGGCCCGACACCGGCGCACGCTTGCGGATGAAGAACGGAAAACGCACCTCGACACGGCCTTCGGTGGCGTGCAGCTTTTCGAGCATGGCGCTGAAGAGCGTGCGCAGCGTGCTCACGTCGAGCGGTTCGTTCAGCGCATCCAGCCACGCCACGAAGCGCGACATGTGCGTGCCTTTTTGTTCCGCAGGCAAGGCAACATCAAGATCCCACACACCGATGCTGGGCTGGGTCGTCTTGCCAGTGCGAAGTGTGAGCGGGTAGCGCACGTCTTTCACGCCCACACGCTGAATGGCCAGGTGCCGCTCATCGCGTTCGCTTTGGGTGTCGGGAATGTGCAGCGTGTCTTTCAACGCGTTCTTCAAGTCAGTCATTTGATTCATACCAGGGCGCCACTTCTTAGCGGTTGGCCGCCGGCCGCAACAACGCAGGCCGCGCGCCAAAGCGCTTGAGAATTGATTGTTCAATGCCTGCAGCGTCCAGGCCACACAAGCTGAGAAGCTTGGCGGGGTCACCATGCTCGATGAACTCATCGGGCAAGCCCAGACTCAGAACTGGAATTTCGATGCGTGCGGCCTGCAAGGCCTCGATCACCGCACTGCCAGCGCCACCCATGAGGCAGCCTTCTTCCAAGGTCACGATTGCATCATGGCTGCGCGCCAAGTCAGTCACGAGTGCGACATCGAGCGGCTTGACGAAGCGCATGTTGGCCACAGTGGCGTTGAGGTTTTCGCCCGCTGCCAGCGCGGGGTACAGCATGGTGCCAAAGGCCAGGATGGCAATGCGCTCACCCTGGCGGCGCACTTCGCCTTTGCCCCAGGGCAAGGTGTCGAGCGTGGGCTCAATGGCCACACCGGCGCCCGCACCGCGCGGGTAGCGCACGGCCACGGGGTGGTCTTGCCGAAACGCGGTGGTCAGCAACTGGCGGCACTCGCGCTCATCGGCCGGGGTCAACACGCTCATGTTGGGAATGCAGCGCAGGAAGGCGATGTCATAGGCGCCGGCATGGGTCGCACCATCAGCCCCCACCAGGCCGGCGCGGTCGAGCGCAAACACTACCGGCAGGTTTTGAATCGCCACGTCGTGGATCAACTGGTCGTAGGCGCGCTGCAAGAAGGTGGAATAGATGGCCACCACCGGCTTCATGCCCTCGCAGGCCAGGCCGGCGGCGAAGGTCACGGCGTGCTGCTCGGCGATGCCCACGTCGTAGTAGCGCTTGGGGAAACGCTGCTCGAACTCGACCATGCCCGAGCCTTCGCGCATGGCCGGGGTGATGCCGATCAGGCGAGAGTCGGCCTCGGCCAT
>JACMKW010000474.1 GCA_014379885.1 Rhizobacter sp. | reverse complement strand
GTCATGAGTGCGGCGAACTCATCGCGTCGCGCACGCAGCACCCCGGCCGCGGCCTGCATCAGCCGGGCGCGCTCGTCGAAACCGGTTCGGCGCCAGAGGCGCTGGACTTCAGCTGCACGAGCGATCTTGTCGGCAGCCTGTCGGGCGCTGTGGCCCGGGTAAGTGTTGCCCGGTAGGAGGGTCGCCGGGTCGACAGAGGCAAAAGTGGGCGGAGTGGCCGTGTCGTTCATGGCTGAGCTTGCTGTGTGGTAAACCGACCGATCTTCCCACTACGCGGCGCCACTGCCGACAGGGATGGGGAAGTCCGCCTGGCAGCGTAAGGAGCCGCTGGCGAGTTCCGGCTTTCTGGCGGCACAGTTTCGCGAATCCTGGGGCCGGTCAGCCGCTGTTGGTGTAAGCCGGCATCTCGGGGAGACAGTAGGGGTTGAACGGCGTATTGCGCGCCAGCAGCGCCCGTTTGGCGATAGTGGCACCGATGCCGCCGGTACCCCCCGGCGACCACGGCGCATTGGCGTCTGGCTCTGCCTGTCATGAGCGCGACGCCGGGTCGCCCATGATGCGCACCGCGTTGTCTAGACAGACATCCATGTAGCCGCGCCACAGCCACCGGGCGATGCCGGAAAGGGGTACGGCGGCCAGGCTGTTCTTCGCCGTGAAGGTGTAGGTCCAGGTCACCTGTGTGCCCCCGGGCGCCGGGGCAAAGGTCCACTCGCCACTGGCTTCGTCGGCGAGCCCGCGCACTATGGGATTGCCAAAGTCCCAGACGCGGTAGGCAAAGAAGCGCGGCCCGTCGTGGTCGGTGACCTGCTCGCGCACGGTGGTGCCATCAGCCAGGTGGATGCGACGCGCAGAGCCTGGGCGGTCCCATGGGCCGGTGTTCTCTGACGTGCGCACCACGGCAGGCAAAGGACCGTAGCCAGTCAGCACCTTCGGCAGAACATCCTCTGCGGCAATGAAATTGAAGACTTCTTCAGGTGTGCCGGGAATCACGGCCTGCCGCGTGACCGCGACCTTGGGTGCCATCATGGCGCGCTCCTGGCCCGGCGTGGGCGTGTGGGTGATCGATGCACAGCCTGCCGCCGCTGCGAGGAGTGACACGGAGAGAGTCCATCGAACGGGCTTCGAAAGCCGGCTGCGGTCGTGTAGGGTGCGTGGTGCATGCATGGGTGGCATCAGAGTGGTGATGCGATGCATAATATGAACGTTTATTCACTTTGGGAATTCGCATTCCATGGCGCGACAGTTGACCCGACTGCAGCCCCGAAAGACGCCGGTTCAGGCGAGATCGGCCCACACGGTGGAGGCCATCCACACCGCGTGCATTCAGGTTTTGGTCGACGGTGGCATGGACCTACTGAGCACCACCCGAGTGGCGGCTCGGGCCGGCGTGTCTGTGGGGTCGCTGTATCAGTACTACCCCAACAAGCAATCGCTGCTGGCCGCGGTGCTGGAGAAGCACCTCGTTCACGTCGTCGAGGCCGTCGAAGTCGCGTGCCTTCAGGCCAAGGGCCAGCCGGTGGCTGACATGGCGGCAACGTTGGCCCAGGCGTTCATCACGGCAAAGTTCGAGGCGCCTGACGCCTCAAGGGCCCTGTACGCGGTGGCCTCGGAGGTCCGGGGCGAAGCGGTCGTGGCGCGTCTGACGCAACGCTCGCAGGTCGCGCTCTGCGACATGCTGGCCACTGCAGCCGATCGGCGTTTTGCGG
>JACMKW010000473.1 GCA_014379885.1 Rhizobacter sp. | reverse complement strand
TCAGCAACAGGCCTTGCAGCCCATGGCGGCGCATGAAAGCACCCAGGTCACCCACATCAGCACAAATGAACAGCCGACCATGGTTGAGCAGCGAATACAAAGCACCCGATTGCGAGGCCTGTTGGTAGGGCAGCAAGAACACCGCGTCCTGCGCCAGCAGGCCAAGAAGCTCCGGCTGCTCAAGGTACTCATCGTGGATGGCCACGCCCAGGTTGGACAACTCCTGGCGCAGCGGGTGCAGTTCGTGGGCCCAGGCGCCGTAGATGGCGAGCGAGAAACCGCGTTGGCGAATGGCCTCGGAGCGTGCCAGTTCGGCGAACAGCTCCACTCCCTTGTAGGGCTTGACCGTGCTCCAGAACACCAGCGAGCGCAGCGGTGTGCCCACCGCGCAGGGAGTGACACCCGCCTGCGGCGCCGCCGGCAGCAGCCCGTGCGGCAACACGCTCGACTTGGCGCGGAAGACCTCGCCATAGCGGCGCATGAAGTCGTCACGCGTGGACTCGCTCACGAACACCAGGGCACGTGCCAGCGCGGCCAAGCGGCGTGTGGGCCTGTGCTGCATCCCTTCAAAACCATGCGGCACGGCGTTGTGAACGGTGAAAACGAACTTGCGCTGCAAAAGGCCAAAAACCAGCCACTCGGCGGGCCAGAAGCCGCTGAACTGCAGGTTGATGGTGCTGTAGCGGCTCGCCTGCCACAGCAGTGTGGCCAGCAGCCCCAGGTACGCAAGCGCGCCACGCCAGCGAGGCGCCACGCTGCTGGAGATGGCGCGTGCCTGCACATGCACCCTTGGCAGGCACCGCATCGCATCGAGAAATTCGCCGTTGTAGCGCGTGGTCGAGCCGAAAAAATCAGCACGCCCCGCGAGCGCCTTCACCAGCTGAAAGTCATAGGGAAGGACGAACGACCCCGGGTCGACGATGGCGATGCGGTCGGTCAAGACGAACGCTCGTTGCACACGCTCAGTGAGCGAGCCAGAAGCGGCGGTTCAGGCGGTAGGCCGGTGTGCAGCCACGCTCACCGATGTCTTGCGCCGGGTTGCCGCCCACCATGCGCCCGGCCGGTACGTCTTTCGTGACCACCGAGCCCGCCATCACCACCGAGCCCGCGCCCAGGTGCACACCCGGCATGATCATGGCGCCGGCAAACACCACCGCGTGGTCATCGATGCGAACCGGGGCGGCCTTGGTGGCAAAAGTCTCATCGTGCACGTCGTGGCCCATGGTGTAGATGCGCACATCGTGGGCGATCGACACCTGGCGGCCGATGGTGATGCCAGCGCGGTTGTCGAGGTACACACCCCGGTTGATGAGCGAGCCTTCGCCCACGCTCAAGCGGCCCACGTGGAAGAAGCGGAGGCCGCCTTGCAGCGTGGCACTGCGGTCAATGTTGAAACCGCACAGCCGGTACAGGAGTGGCCGCAGCATGAAAGGCAGCCAGCCATGCACACGATTGATCAGCGCCAAGGCAATGAAATAGAGCTGATCGGCCGCGTGTCTCATGGGGGAGCGATTCTAGGTGCCCTGCCACCTACAATTCACGGTTTGCCTCTCCAGAATCGACCGCCCGCCATGGAACAAGACGACAACCAGCTCATCGCCGAACGCCGTGAAAAGCTTGCCGCGATCCGCAAACAAGGCGTGGCTTTCCCGAACGACTTCAAGCCTCGCGACCATGCGGCCGAACTGGCTCGCAAACACGGCAGCCTGGACAACGAGGTGCTGGAGCCGCAAGGCGTGCAGGTCAGCGTGGCCGGCCGCATGATGCTCAAGCGCGTGATGGGCAAGGCAAGTTTCGCCAGCCTGCAAGACTCGACCGGCCGCATCCAGCTCTTCATCACCAAAGACGCGCTGGGCGAAGAGCTCTACACCGCCTTCAAGCACTGGGATCTGGGCGACATCCTCGGCGCCGTGGGCACACTCTTCAAGACCAAGACCGGAGAGCTCTCGATCCGCGTTACCACGCTGCGCCTGCTGACCAAGAGCCTGCGCCCACTGCCGAGCGACTTCTACGGCATGGCCGACCAGGAGCAGAAGTACCGCCAGCGTTATGTCGACCTGATCACCGACGAAGACGCGCGCACCCGCTTCGCTGCGCGCAGCAAGGCCATCAGCTCGATTCGCCAGTTCATGGTGGAGCACCACTTCATGGAAGTGGAAACACCGATGCTGCACCCCATCCCCGGTGGCGCCAACGCCAAGCCTTTTGTCACCCACCACAACGCGCTTGATCAGCAGATGTTCCTGCGCATCGCGCCCGAGCTGTATCTGAAGCGCCTGATCGTGGGCGGCTTCGAGCGTGTATTCGAAATCAACCGCAGCTTCCGCAACGAAGGCATCTCGGTTCGGCACAACCCCGAATTCACGATGATGGAGTTCTACGCGGCCTACTGGAACCACCACGACCTGATGGACTTCACCGAGCAGGTGTTGCGCCATGCCGCGCGCCAGGCCACTGGTTCGGCCACGCTCAGCTACAGCGGCAAGCCGGTCGATCTGGACAAACCCTTCACGCGCCTCACCGTGCGCGATTCGCTGGTGGCGCACGCCGGCCTGAGCGTTGATGAAGCCGGCAACACCGACCTGCTGCGAGCCCGCATGAAGGCCGCCGGCAAAGAAGCGCCCGCCCACTGGAAGCTGCCCGAGCTGCAGTTCGGCTTGTTCGAAGCCGTGGTCGAAGAAAAACTGTGGGACCCGACCTTCATCATCGACTACCCGGTCGAGGTGTCGCCGCTGGCCCGTGCGTCAGACACCAACCCGGCCATCACCGAGCGCTTCGAGCTCTTCATCACCGGCCGCGAATACGCCAACGGCTTCTCCGAGCTGAACGACGCCGAAGACCAGGCCGCGCGCTTCCAGGCCCAGGCCGCGAACAAGGAAGCCGGCGACGAGGAAGCGATGTACTACGACGCCGACTTCATCCACGCCCTCGAGATCGGCATGCCGCCGACGGGCGGCTGCGGCATCGGCATCGACCGGCTGGTGATGCTGCTGACGGATTCGCCGAGCATCCGGGACGTGATCCTGTTTCCTTCGCTGCGCAACGAGAGCTGAGCCATTCCGAGGCTGACATTGGCCGGGTTGGCAAAGCCCACCCGCGCCCGCAGCTAACGATTCTTGAACACGGGCTTCCGCTTCGCCAGGAACGCGTCCATCCCCTCGGTCTTGTCCTCGG
>JACMKW010000472.1 GCA_014379885.1 Rhizobacter sp. | reverse complement strand
GGCGAGTGCGCTTCTCGCGCAGGATGCGAAACAGTTCACTGCACTGTTCCTTGGCCGTGGCTGTACGCGCCAGCTCAGCTTGGCGAGAGTTGATCTCGGCCTTGCGCTCGTCTCGCTGCTGGCGCCTGTCGTCCATCACACGTTTGCGTGCGGCCTCTTCGTCTTCGCTGCACTTGCGCTGGTATTCCTCACGCAACTCTGACTGTGTGGAGCGGCCCACACCGCGGGCCGGCGCGGTGCGGATCGCGTCATTGAGCTCGGCGCAAGAGCCACTCAGGTAGGGCAGGTGATCCGGTGCCTTTTGCAGCGATGGGGTGTAGGAGGGCCGTGCCTCGGGGGTTCGAACGGGCCCGTAGTTGGTGATTCTTGTGTCGGCACCAGGTGCACACGGGCGGTCTGACCAGTGGGTTGTGCCGCCGCTGTTGCAGCGGTACATGCCTTGCCCGAAGGCACTCCCCGTGGCCAGACTGGCCAGCACAACCATTGCGGCGCATGCGCCGGTTTTCAACGCTTTCATGCGTGTTTTCCTCCCGGGCAGCAGTTTATCCACGCGCCCTCGCAGCCGTGCGGGAATAACGCACGAGCGCCGCGCAAGGCCCGCAACCCGGGGGGCAGGGGGAGCAACCGATAATTGCCGCTCGCACACCCGGGTGTGCGTCTTCATGCCCATTCAGAGCGCGAATCGTTGACCAAGCCAGATACCACCACGCCGAACCCATGGCGCATGTCCGTTGCGCCCATGATGGATTGGACCGACCGGCACTGCCGCTACTTCCACCGGCTCATCACGCGCCACACCCGGCTCTACACCGAGATGGTGACCACCGGCGCGCTGCTGCACGGCGATGTGCCGCGCCACCTCGACTTCAATGCCGAAGAGCACCCGATCGCCTTGCAGCTTGGCGGCAGCGAGCCCGGCGACCTGGCGGCGTGCGCCAAGCTTGCGCAGCAATGGGGTTACGACGAAATCAACCTCAACTGTGGTTGCCCGAGCGAGCGGGTGCAACGCGGTGCGTTCGGCGCCTGCCTGATGGCCGAGCCGCAGTTGGTGGCCGATGGCGTGAAGGCCATGCGAGACGCGGTGAGCCTGCCGGTGACGGTCAAACATCGCATTGGCATCGACCACACCGAGAGCTACGCCTTCGTGCGTGACTTCGTGGGCACCGTGGCCGATGCCGGCTGCGAAGTGTTCATCGTGCATGCGCGCAATGCGTGGCTCAAGGGCCTGAGCCCGAAAGAGAACCGCGAGGTGCCGCCGCTGCGTTACGAGATGGTGCACCAGCTGAAGCGCGACTTCGCAGGCCTCACCATCGTGCTGAACGGCGGGGTGACGACGAACGTGCAGATCTCCGAACAACTGGCCCATGTCGACGGCGTGATGCTCGGCCGCGAGGCTTATCACAACCCCTTGTGCATGGCCGACTGGGACGAGCGCTTCTTCGGCGCGGCGCCGCAGTTGCTGGATCGGGCTGCCCTTGAAGCGCAGATGGTCGACTACATGGAGCGTGTGGCCGCCAGCGGCGAGCCCTGGTCGCATGTGTCGCGCCACATGCTGGGTTTGCGACATGGCACGCCTGGCGCACGGCGATGGCGCCAAGTCTGGTCGGATCACCGGCTGAAAGCCGAGTCGCCCGCCGCCGTGAGCAGGCTGGCCGCAGTGAGCTTCGAAATCAGCGCGGTTTAACCAGGCGACCCGCGCTCGTCCTTGAGCCCGCCGGCAGCGTCGGCCAGGCCTGCATGGCGCTGTCAACGAGATCGAGCAACTCACGGCGTTTTGCTCCGTCGCGCGCTTGAACCGCCATGCCCGTCACCACGGCGGCGTAAAAGCGTGCAAGGGTCAGGCCATTCACCGAGGCGGGCAACTCCCCACGCTTCTTGGCTTGTTCGATGCGCTGCGCAAGGGCAGCCATCGGCGCGGCACGCAAGGTTTTCACATGCTCGGCAACACCACGGTTGTCTGGCGTGCACACGAGCATGCTGGCCGAGACCAGGCAGCCGGGTGTGGCGCCGTTCACGGGCGTGAAGGCCAACGCCGCATCACGAAGAATCTGACGCACCTGTTCCTCGACCGGCAGGTCCTGTTGCAAGGCCCGGGTGACGAAGCGGCCTCGGCCTTCCGCGTACAGCTCAATGGCCTCGCGGTAAAGATTCTCCTTGGCGCCGAAGGCCGCGTACAGGCTGGGCGGCGATATCTGCATGGCATCGACCAGCTCGGCAATCGACGTGCCTTCGTATCCGCGCTCAAGGAACAGATCGAGTGCCAGTTGCAGCGCTGCGGCCCGATCGAAGGCCCGCGGACGGCCACGGGGTGGTTTGAGTTTCTCTGCGGGCATGAATGGCAGGTGCGAAGCGGTGCAGTGCAGGATGGCGGTGAAGTATAGCGTTCGCTACATATACATGACGGCGCACCGGATTCATTTTTATTTATCGATCGCTACAAAAACACTTGACGCCTGACTTGCCTGGCACTTAAGGTGTAGTGACCGCTACAGTTATTGGCGATCCGACTTCAAACCACGGGCTTATGAACATGACAACAGCCACCATCGAAATGAACATGCCGCGCAAGGGACCTGCGAGTGTTCTGACGCCGATCCAGCGACAACTCAATGCGCCGGCTGCGGGCGAGGCCCGCGTGTTGATCGAAGCCGCAGGTGTGGCCTACGCCGATATCGTGATGAGGCAAGGGCTCTACAAAGGGCAGCCGCTTCCCGTGACACCGGGGTACGACTTCGTTGGGCGGATCGAAGCGCTTGGCCCGGGTGTCGCTGGGCTTTCCATCGGCCAGCGCGTGGCCGCCGTCACCGTGGCCGGCTCGTACGCCACGCGGCGCAACGTCGATGTCCGGTGGCTGGTGCCAGCGCCAGAAGACGCTGACCCGGTGGCCCTTGCCGCGGCTGTGCTGAACGGCCTGACGGCGTGGCAGATGTTCCATCGCATCGCCAACCCGCAGGCCGGTGAATCGGTGCTGGTGCATGGAGCCGCGGGTGGGGTGGGCAGCCTCTTGCTCGACCTGGCGCGACTGGCACGCGTGCAAGCGATTGGTACCGCATCAAGCGGCAAGCTGGCGGTGGTGTCGTCTCGCGGCGGCGTGCCCCTGGATCACGAGTCGCGCGATGTGGTCAGCCGCGTGCGCGACTTGTCGCAAGGTGGTGTCGTTGCGGCCTTCGACCACATCGGTGGAAAGCATTTCAAGAAGGTGTCGATGCCGTCGCTGCGAGCGGGCGGCACCGGCGTTCTTTACGGCGCCTATGACGCCACGCGTGACGGCAAGGTCAACCTGCTGGCGATGGCAGACATTCTGCTCAACACCCGATTTTCCAGCTTCAGCCTGTTTGGCAAGGGGCAAGGCGTGGTGGGCTATTCGTCGGCGGTGTGGCGTGATGCGCGGCTGGCCGCATACCGCGCGGACCTGACTCAAGTGCTGCAGCTGGTTGGCTCCGGAGCGTTGTCGCCGCTTGTCGGTGCCACCTTCGGTTTGCGTGATGCTGCGGCGGCCCAGAAAGCGCTCGAGTCGCGATCGGTCACCGGGAAAATCGTGTTGCTCGCCCAATGAACCTTGCAACGGAACACACCAGATGAACAAGACCCTCGACATCGTCACCACCATGGTGGCAGTTCTCTTGCTCGGCGCGCTGGTTGCGCTGTCGGTGCGCGGGATCGTTGACCCAGCGTCGGCTGCGCTAGCTTTCGGTGTTCCGGCCGTTGATTCGTCGGCGCAGTTCTATCACGCGGTGTACCGCGATCGGAACCTTGTTCTCGCGGTGACCGGCTTCGTCTTTCTGTTGTCATCGATGTGGCGGGCGCTGGCAATTCTGGCCACCACGGCGATTTCATTGCCGGCCTATGACATTGCCGTGCTGACGCTGGCGCAGGTTCCGGTTGCTGGCGTCCACGCTGTCACGCTCGCCGGGCTGGTCGTTCTATCGATTCTGCTGTGGTTGCGTGTGCGCAGAGACGCCGCATCACGGCTTGCTCGCTGACGTGCCGGCGGCAGGCCAGGTCGCCAGCACCACGCCCAGCAACGCCAGCGCAAATGCACCCGCCTGGCCCGCGCTGGAACGTTCGCCGAGAAACACAACCCCAACCGCCGCCGCACTCACGGGCAGCAGCACGGTGAAGACACCCGACGACGAGGCCGGCACCTGTTTGAGACCGGTCATCCACAGCCATACTGTCAGCACGCTGGCTGCCAGCGAATAGAACAACAGCAAGCACCATGATGTGGGCGTGACGGCACTGAAGCTGAAGTGCCAGGCTTGCCACAGCCCGAAGGGTGTGACCAACCCCAGCCCCCACAGATTGACCAGCGCGCTGATGCGTTTGGCCGACACCTGGCCGGTGAGCTTTTTGCCGATCACCACATAGATCGACTCGCACACCACGGCGCCGAACAGCAGCACGTTGCCCAGCAGAGAGTTGGGTGCGCCACCATCGGCGTGCTTCGTCAACGACACCAGAGCAATGCCGCCCACAGCGCAGGCGACCCCAGCGGCCACACGGGCGCTGATGCGCTCACGCAGGATCAGCCATGACATCAGCGCCACGACCGCTGGAATGGCCGCCATGATCACGCCCGCCGCGAGTGCCGATGTCATCGACACGCCAAAAAGCATGCAGATGGAAAACAGGAAGTTGCCGAAAAAGGATTCGAGGAACAGCAGCTTGCGATCACGCTGGCTCAGCCGGGCTTCACCCGAGGGCCGCTTGATCCAGCCGGCCATGGCCACGGCGCCGATGCCAAACCGCAACCAGGCGAGCAAGAACACCGGGAACACCAGCACCAGCACCTTGGAGAAACCGACGTAGCTGCCCACCAGCGCCATGCTGCCACCCAGGCAGAGGTATGCGACCCAGAGAGAACGTGACTGCATCAACGCATCAGAACGCGGCGGCGTAGCGAGCTGTCTCCCACGCGCTCACGTGCCGCGTGTACTCGATCCACTCGTCTCGCTTGAGGCGAATGAACTCGCCCGCCAGCGTGTCGCCGAGCGTGCTGCAGATCACTTCATCGGTGGCCAACGCATCAACTGCCTCACCGAGGCTTTGCGGCAGCACCGCGATGCCACGTGCGCGGATGTCGGCGAGCGACAGGTTGAACAAGTCAACGTTGCAGGCCGGGCCGGGGTCGAGCTGGCGGTTGATGCCATCCAGCCCCGCGGCGATCAAGCCGGCGGTAGCGAGGTAAGGGTTGGCTGACGCATCAGGCAGCCGCCATTCGAAGCGACCCGCGAGCGTGCGAACCAGCGCCGTGCGGTTGTTGGGGCCGTGCGCCACATAAGCCGGGGCCCACGAGGTGCCTGACAGCGACTCACGCACCACCAGCCGCTTGTAGCTGTTGACCGTGGGCGCGGCCAGCGCGCACAGCGCAGCCGAATGGTGCAGCACGCCGGCGATGAAGTGCAGGGCGGTGGCCGAGAGCTCTGACGCCTTGTTGCCCGGGGGGCCGTCAAATAAACAAGACGCCTTCTCGCCCTGACCCTTCCACAGTGACACATGAAAGTGCATGCCGCTGCCCGGCTGGTTGGCAAAGGGCTTGGGCATCATCGAGAACACGCTGCCGTATTGTTCGGCGAGGGCGTGGGCGGCCATCTTGAACAGCATCAGGTGGTCGGCACTGGTCAGCGCGTCGGCGTGGTGGAAGTTGAGCTCGTACTGGCCATGCGCGTCTTCATGGTCGATCTGGAACACATCGAGCCCGCAGGCGGTGAGGCCTTCGCTCAGCTGCCTGAGGAAGTCGCGCTGGCGCGGCAAGGTCTTGAGGTCATACGAGGGTTTGTCGAGCCCGTCGTTTGCGTCTGCCGCGGCGACGCCGTTGGCCGTGTGGCGCAGCAAGAAGAACTCGGGTTCGATGCCGGTGTGCAGCGTCCAGCCCTGTTCGGCGAGGCGTTCGACCTGGCGGCGCAGCACTTGGCGCGGGCAGGCATCAAACGGTTTGCCGGCCACGAAACCATCACACACGATGCGCGCGTAACCCGGCATCCAGGGCAGGGCGCGGGCGCTGCTGGCGTCGCCGCGGCCGTAGTACTCGGATCGTGGGCCGGTGCGCGGCAGGCCGGTGCCCCAGATCGAGGGGCCGGCGAAGCCGGCACCTTCTGTCAACAAGCTATCGAGATGAGCCAGCGGCACGAACTTGCCCTTGGCCACGCCATGCACGTCGGTAAATTGGGCGATGAGCGTGTGCACGCCCTGTGAGGCCAGCGCTTCGCACAGAGGCTTCATGCGCCGGCGGCCACGCGCATGGCGGCCTTGATGATCTCGACGGCCTCGTCGAAATGAGCGGGCGCAATGGTCAGCGGAAAGAGGAAGCGGATCACATTGACATCGACACCACAGGTCAGCAGGATCAGGCCGCGTTGCAGCGCTTCGGCTTGCACGCGCTTGGTGAAGTCGGCGTCGGGCGCGCCATTGTCAGACCGGCTGAACTCCACCGCCACCATGGCGCCCAGACCACGGATGTCGCTGATCTGCGGCACCTCGGCGCACAGGCTGTTGAGCGCCACCTTCAGCGCGTCGCCCAGTTGCTGGCCACGCTCGGGCAGGCCTTCGTCTCTCATCACGTCGATCACCGCGTGCGCGGCGGCGATGGCCAATGGGTTGCCGGCATAAGTGCCGCCCAGGCCGCCAGGCGCGGGTGCGTCCATGATCTCGGCCTTGCCAGTCACCGCCGACAGTGGCAAACCAGCGGCGAGGGACTTGGCGCTGACCAGGATGTCGGGTAGCACGCCCGCGTAGTGCTCCATCGCAAACAGCTTGCCGGTGCGGCCAAAACCGGTCTGCACCTCGTCGGCAATGAGCACGATGCCGTGTTCGCCGCACAGCTCGCGCAGCCATTGCACGGCCTCGGCGCGGATGACGTTGAAACCGCCTTCACCTTGCACCGGTTCGAACACGATGGCAGCCACACGACTGGGCTCGATGTCGGCCTTGAAGAGGTGGTGGACGGCCTTCTTCACGTCTTCCAGCGGCGTGCGTTCGCAAGGGAAGGGTGCGTGGTAGATCTCGGGCGGGAAGGGGCCGAAGCCGGCTTTGTAGGGCTGCACTTTGCCCGTGAGTGCCACGGCAAACATGGAGCGGCCGTGGAAGGCGCCGCCGAAGGCGATCACACCGGAACGCCTGGTGTGGGCGCGGGCGATCTTGACGGCGTTTTCGATGGCTTCGGCGCCGGTGCTGAAGAGAGCGGTCTTCTTGGCGTGGCTGCCGGGTGTCAGCGTGTTGAGTTTTTCGGCGAGCGCGATGTAGCTCTCGTAGGGCACGACCTGGTAGCAGGTGTGGGTGAAACGCTTGAGCTGCGCTTCGAGCGCCGCCACGATCTTCGGGTGGCGGTGGCCGGTGTTCATGACGGCGATGCCACCCGCAAAGTCGAGGTAGCGTTTGCCTTCCACGTCCCACAGTTCGCCGTTCTCGGCGCGGTCAGCGAAGAAGGTGCCCATGACGCCCACGCCACGCGGTGTGGCCGCGGCCTTGCGGGCCATCAGCTGTTCGTTGAGAGAGTGGTTCATGTGGGTCTCCTGTGCACCTGCGGAGCAGAGCTTCGATACCTCAGCCTGAGCGGATTGTGTGGTGCGACCCCAGCATGCACAAGCAAAGCGAAGCGCCCATGAAGCAGCGCCCGCGGAGCCGGCTCTGCCGGGTGCCAGTTGGCGCCTTTGGGGGCAGGAGCGCAGCGACTGGGGGGCAAATCAATCCGAATCCAGATGGTTTTCAATTCCGTGTACTTGTCGAACGCATGCAGCGACTTGTCTCGCCCATTCCCGCTTTGCTTGAAAGTCGGCTGCGCGGGCGTGCCAATCGGGGGCGGGGGTGTTCATGTGCGTCGCCTGGGTCAGAAGCTCACCACCATCGCTGCACCGAGCACGTGGTTGCTCTTCTTGTAGCTGCCATCTTTCAGGTAGTTGAAGACGGCCTGGTTGGCGCGGTCAAGGCGGTATTCGGCCTTGAACACCGTGTTCAGGTTGTACAGGTAACCGACACCCAGCGACAAGGCATAACGGTTCGCGCCAGTCTCGGGGTCGGTCTGGCTCCAGGTACCGGTGCCGTCGTCGGTGTAGCCGGGGCCGATGCCATTGCGGTCGTCGGAGCCATAGCCCAGCAAGCCACCACCGTTTTTCTTGTTGCTCAGGTAGTCGAAACGGGCAATGCCTTCAAAGCGCGGTGTGAACTTGTGTGCTGCCAGCATCGAGAGGCCATACCACTTGGCTTTGCGCAGTTCGCCAGAGTCTGGGTCGGCGGTGATGGACGCGTCTTTTTGCTGGCCGTAGCTCAACTGGCCTTGCACCGTCCAGTCGCCGCGGATGAAGTAGCCGTCGACTTCGAGCAGATGCAGCGAGGTGTCACGCCCGCCATTCACCAAGTTGGCGGCCTTGCCGTGCACACCGGCGAAACCGAAGCCCTGGAACTCGCCCTTGGCGTAGTCGACGCGGTAGGCCGCCACAGGTGACTTCTCGCCCTCAGCCCGCTTGGTGCCGTTCATGTTGGCGACCACGCCCTTCATGATCCATTTGCCGCGCACGATTTCCATGCCTGCGCCGGTGTAGGCGGTGGGCAGCGTGAAGTCGAACAGCAGGTTGTGGGTGATGAGCTTGTTGAGGGTGGGCTGCAGGTACTCGTAACCCGACCAGTCGGGAATCTGGCCTGCGATGAGGCGGGTCTGCAAGTCGCCCAACGGAACCGACACACTGGCTTCGTGCACTACCGACCCGCCGTCGACCACCGAGCCCACGCCGCGATTGGGTGCAAAGGTCAAACGCCACTTGGTGCCACCCTCCATTTCTTTCTGGAAGTCGAGCATGGCCATGCCGAAGTACGAGTTGTCGTAGTTGTAGCCGTCGTCGTCCACCCGGTTCAGGAACTGGAAGCCCGCGCGGTTTTGCGCCTTGTTGTAGATGAAGCTCGGGTCCATCTGCCCGCTGATCTTCAGGCCGCGAAAGCCCATGGCCTCCTGGTTGTCTTCGAGCGCTTCGGTCTTGATGGCGATGCGGTTGAAGTCTTGTTTCTCTTGCGGCGTCATG
>JACMKW010000471.1 GCA_014379885.1 Rhizobacter sp. | reverse complement strand
CGCGAAAAAGACAAGCTGCTGATCTTCACGGCCGCGCTGCTGGCCGAGCGCCGGCTGGCGCGAGGACTGAAGCTCAATTACCCGGAGGCTGCGGCGCTGATTTCCGCGGCCATCCTCGAAGGCGCGCGCGATGGCCGCAGCGTGGCCGACCTGATGAGCTACGGCGCCACCATCCTGGCGCGCGGGCAGGTGATGGAAGGCGTCCCGGAGATGCTGCCCGATATCCAGGTCGAAGCCACGTTTCCCGATGGCACCAAGCTCGTCACCGTCCACCATCCGATCCCATGATCCCAGGCGAATACTTCATCGACAAGGGCACGCTCGAACTCAATGCCGGGCGCGCCACCATCGCGGTCGACGTGGCCAATACCGGAGATCGTCCGGTGCAGGTGGGCTCGCACTTCCACTTTGCCGAGACCAATGCGGCGCTGGCCTTCGATCGCAAGGCCGCGCGTGGTTTCCGGCTCAACATTGCGGCGGGTACCGCCGTACGCTTCGAGCCCGGGCAGGTGCGCACGGTGGAACTCGTGGCACTTGCAGGTGACCGGATCGTGATTGGTTTCAACGCCGCCGTGATGGGCGCGCTGGACGCGAAGAAGGCAGCATCGAAACCCGCAGCGAAGAAATCCGCGGCCAGGAAAGTTGCCGTGAAGAAACCTGCGACGAAAGGCCGGCGATGAAGATCGGGCGCGCCGCCTATGCCGAGATGTTCGGCCCCACGGTGGGCGATCGGATCCGCCTAGCCGATACCGACCTCGTCATTGAAGTGGAACGCGATCTCACGATCTACGGTGAAGAGGTCAAGTTCGGTGGCGGCAAGGTGATTCGCGACGGCATGGGCCAGAGCCAACGGCTGTCGAAGGACTGCGCCGATACCGTGATCACCAATGCGCTGGTCATTGACTGGTGGGGCATCATCAAGTGCGACCTCGCGATCAAGGACGGCAAGATCGCGCGGTTGGGCAAGGCGGGCAACCCGGATATCCAGCCCGGCGTGGACATCGTGATCGGCGCAGGCACGGAGATTATTGCCGGTGAAGGCATGATCGTCACCGCCGGTGGCATCGATACGCACATCCACAACATCTGTCCGCAGCAGATCGACGACGCGCTGATGTCGGGCATCACGACGATGATGGGCGGCGGCACGGGTCCCGCCACCGGTACCTTCGCCACCACCTGCACACCGGGTCCGTGGCACATCCACCGGATGCTCGAATCGGCGGATGCGTTCCCGATGAATCTTGGTTTCCAGGGCAAAGGCAACTGCTCGACCCCGGGTCCGCTGGCCGAGCAGGTGGAGGCCGGCGCCTATGGCCTCAAACTGCACGAAGATTGGGGCACCACGCCGGCGGCCATCGACAGTTGCCTGACGGTGGCGGACAAGTACGACATCCAGGTAACGATCCATACCGACACGATCAACGAAGCCGGCTTCGTCGAGACCACGTTGAAGGCCATCGGCGGCCGCGCGATCGGCACTTTCCACACCGAAGGCGCAGGCGGCGGGCATGCGCCGGACATTATCAAGGCCTGCGGCGAGCCCAACGTGTTGCCGTCGTCCACCAATCCGACGATGCCCTACACCGTCAACACGATCGACGAGCACCTCGACATGCTGATGGTGTGTCATCACCTCGACCCGTCGATCGCGGAGGATGTGGCCTTCGCGGAATCGCGGATCCGCCGCGAGACAATTGCGGCAGAAGATATCCTGCACGACATCGGCGCTTTCTCGATGATGTCCTCCGACAGCCAGGCGATGGGTCGCGTGGGCGAGGTGATCATCCGCACGTGGCAGGCCGCGCACAAGATGAAGCAGCAGCGAGGTGCGCTGGGTACTGACACTGCGCGGCACGACAACTTCCGCGTCAAGCGCTACATCGCCAAGTACACGATCAACCCGGCGATCACGCAGGGCATCAGTCACATCGTGG
>JACMKW010000470.1 GCA_014379885.1 Rhizobacter sp. | reverse complement strand
GTTCATCTACCGCGGAAAGCGCGTCCCGGTGAGCATCAGCGTGGGTGTCGTGGCCAGGGTGGCGGCCCCCGACCGGCCGGTGGCCGATTTCCTGTTGGAAGCCGATGAAGCGCTATACGCGGCCAAAGGTGCAGGCCGCAACCAGGTTCAGCTCGCCGCGAATGGTTAAGGCTTCGCTGAAAAGCCCGGTTCGCGTTGCGCCTGTCGAAACGCCTGCCCCGAGCCTGCCGAAAGGTCGAGTGGCACCACGTTATGAATCAATCACTTGCACATAGCCTTCGACAGGCTCAGGCCGAACGGAGCCGTGGTTCAGCGTGGCCTTACACGCTAATCAGCGCTCGCTGAGAGCGTAGGCCTTGACCTTGAGTACCGGTTTGAGCAGGTAGGTCAGCACCGATTTGCGCCCGGTCAGCACATCAACTTCAGCGGTCATCCCCGGGATGATCGGCAGCTTTTCGCTGAAGTTGGAGCGTGTCGTGCGCACCCGCACCAGGTAGTACGCATTGCCGCGTTCGTCGACCACGGTGTCGGGGCTGATGTTCTCCACCTTGGCGTCGAGCCCGCCGTAGATGGAGAAATCGTAGGCGGTGAATTTCACGGTGGCGCTCTGGTCGGGGCGGATGAAGGCGATGTCTTTTGGCGCCATGCGGGCTTCGAGCACCAGCTGGTCGTCGAGCGGCACGATCTCCACGATGTCCTTGCCCGCCTGCACCACACCGCCCACGGTGTTGGCCAGCAGGCGCTGCACCCGCCCGCGCACAGGTGACTTGACCTGCGACTTGTTCACCTTGTCGGTGAGCGCAACCTGGCCTTCGTTCAACGCGTTCAGCTTGCCCACCACCTCAGACAATTCCTTGCGGGCCTCGTTGCGGAAGGAGATCTCGGTTTCCTGGATCTTGCGCTGGGCTTCACCGATGGACGCCTGCACGCGTGCGATCTGGGCACTGGCCTGTTCAGACTCGCCACGGCTGCGTGAGATGTCGCGATCCAGCCGAAGAATGTCGACCTCGCTCACCGCGCCCGTCGCCAGCAGGGGCTTGGTCTTGGCCAGCTCTTGCTGGCCCAGCTCCAGCGAGCGCTCGGCCGAGGTCTTGCGCGAACGCATTTCAGCCAGCTCTTGTTGGCGCTGCTGCAGCTGCTGCCCGTTGATCGACAGCAGGGTCGACAGCTCGGAGCGTTTGGCCTCATACAGCGCCAGCTCGCCTTGCAGGATGCGCGCTTCTTCGGGGTCGGTGCCCATGACGGGCGGCTTGAAGGGCAAGCCGTCGGCCAGTGCGCTCAGGCGCGCCTGGCGTGCGCGCAAGGCGAATCCCTGGGCAGCACTTTCACGCACGCCCGAGGTGGCGCGGGTTTCGTCAATCTTCAGCAGCAGCTGGCCCGCTTCGACGACCTGACCTTCTTTCACCAGAATCTCTGACACCACGCCGCCATCAAACGACTGCAGCACCTGCAGCTGCCGCGACGGGATCACCTTGCCTTCGCCGCGTGTCACTTCGTCCACATGCGCGAGCGCGGCCCACACGAGCAGCAGCACCACGATCAGTGCCGAAGCGCGCACGATCTTCTGTGCTCGCTGCGTCTCGTTGCGAGACATCACTTCGTCGGCTTCTTGCTCGAAGCTGCGAAAACCGGCCTGGTTGGCCTGCGTGTCGGTGGCGGTGGTGCCGAGCAGGCGGTTGGTGAGCGGAGCGAGCCACTGGCGCAGCTTTTCCAGCACGGCCAAGATGCGCTGGCCCATGCGAAACAGCAGCGCGTTGGTACGGCCTTCTGGCTGATCGGGTGGGGTCGTGCTCATGCGGCTCTCGCAATCCGACCGGTCGACAAGGCTTCCATGATCCGATCGCGCGGCCCGTCGGCCACGATCTTGCCGCCGTCGATCACGATCACACGCGTGACCATCGACAGCAGCGAGGTACGGTGCGTCACCAGCACCACCGTCTTGTTGTGTGCGAAGTGGCCGATGTTCTGTGTGATCTGGGCCTCGGTGGTGAAGTCCATCGCGCTGGTGGGTTCGTCAAGCAGCAGGATGGGTGCGTTGTGCAACACCGCGCGTGCAAGGCCGATGCCCTGGCGCTGCCCGCCCGAAAGCGACTCACCACGTTCGCCCACCGGCATGTCGAAGCCGCGCGGGTGGCGGTTGATGAAGCTCGCCATGCCCGACAGTTCGGCCGCGGCCACCACCGCCGAGTCGTCGGCGTAAGGAAGGCCGAAGGTGATGTTGTCACGCAGCGTGCCGTAGAAGAGCGTCACGTCTTGCGACACGTAGCCGAGGTTGCGGCGCACGTCGGCCGGGTCGAGCTGGCGCAGGTCAATGCCGTCGAGCAGCACTGCACCCTCGGTGGGTTGGTACAAGCCCATGATCAGCCGCTCGATGGTCGACTTGCCCGAACCCACCTTGCCGATGAGCGCCACACGCTCGCCCGCGGTGATCTTGAAGCTCAGGCCGTCGAGGGCCGAGTCTTGCCGGTTGGGGTAGCTGAACTTGACGTTGCGGAACTCAATGTCGCCGCGCAGCTGCGGGCGCTGAATGAAGCTCTCGCCCACCGGGCGTTCCACCGGCTTGTCCATGATCTTGTTGAGTGACTCCATGGCCGTGCGGGCGCCCTGGTATTGCATCAGCAGGCCCACGATCTGCCCAGCGGGCCCGAGCGCGCGACCGGCCAACATGGAGGCTGCAATCAGCGCGCCCATGGTCAGCTCGCGCTGGCCGATGAGGTAGACACCGATCACGATGATGGCCACCGTGACGCCCTGCGACAACCAACCGGTGATGTAGGTGGCTGACGACGACAGCGCCCGCATGCGCACGCTGGTGCGCGACAGGAACACATTCGCTCGCTCCCAGCGCGCCTGGATCACGCTTTCGGCACCGAGCGACTTGATGGTCTCGATGCCGGAGAGGCTTTCGATGAGTGTGGCGTTACGCTGCGCGGCGGCCTGGTAAGTGGTCTGCGAGAGCTCGTGCAAGCGGTGCTGCAACACGTAGCCCAGCACCAGCAGAATCAAGAAGGTGGCCACCACCGGCACCGCCAGCCAAGGCGAGATCCAGGCCAGCACGATGACAAAGAGCAGGGCGAAGGGCAGGTCGATCAGCGCCGTGACGGTGCTGGAGGCGATGAAGTCGCGCACCTGCTCGAAGCCGCGCAGGTTGGAGGCGAACGAGCCCACCGACTCGGGCCGGTGCTCGAGCTTCATGCCCAGCACCCTTTCCATCAGCGTGGCCGAGATCTGAACGTCGATGCGGGCACTGGCCTCGTCGACGAAGCGGCTGCGCAAGAGGCGCATGAACACGTCGGCGCACATGATGAGGATCACACCCACCGACAGCGCCCACAGCGTTTCGGTGGCGTTGTTGGGCACCACGCGGTCGTAGACGTTCATGCTGAACATCGGGAAGGCGAGCGCGAAGAAGTTGATCAGCAAGGCTGCCCACAGCACGTCGCGGTAGACGAAGCGTTGCTCCAGCAGCGCGCTCCAGAACCAGTGCTTGACGGCCACCTTGCGCACTTCGGGTGTGCGTGCGTCGAAGCGGAAATGCGGGCGAACGAACAGCACGACGCCGGTGTAGCGGGCCTCGATCTCACCGCGCCCGAGGTTGATGGAGCCTTGGGCGGTTTCAGGCAACAGCACACGGGCAATCTCGCCACCACCCTCCCAGCCCATCAGCACGCAGGCCTGGTTGTCCTTGAGGATGAGGATGGCGGGCAGCGCGGCGTTGTCAACCCGCTTGAGCGGCAGGCGCTGCAGCTTGGCCGACATGCCGGCACGCGCGGCGGCACGTTCCGCCAGCTCAAGCGTGAGCAGGCCCTTGCCGCTTTCGGTCTTGCTGTCCTTGCCCAGTGGCAGCCCGGCCGACAGCGAAGCGCGCGACGCCGCCTGGCCATGCAGACGACACACCTCGACCAAGCAGTCGAGCAGCGGGTCGGGGTTGATCAGGTCTTCGCGCAGATGGGTCGTTGCGCCGCTGCTCGAACCTGCGGGCACAGCGGTGGGGGTGGGGGGCGTGTGACCGGTGTTGGACATGGATTGAAGCGGTTCAACCGATATCGGCGCAATGCAGCCCGAATTGACCCTGGCGGCGGTCTTCGAAGTAGTGTTTCAGTGTTTCTCGCACAGTGCGGAAGGCAAGTTCGTCCCAGGGAATCTCGCTTTCAGCGAACAGCTGCACCTCGATGGACTCGGGCCCGGGAGCGAAATCGGTGTCGAGCAAACGGGCGCGGTAGAACAAATGCAGCTGGCCCACACGCGCCACGTTGAGCAAGGTGTAAAGCCCTTGCAGCTCGACCCGCGCGCCGGCTTCTTCGGTGGTTTCGCGCACGGCGCCTTGTTCGGTGGTTTCACCCAGCTCCATGAAGCCCGCGGGCAGTGTCCAGAAACCGTGGCGCGGCTCGATGTTGCGGCGGCACAGCAGCACCTTGTCTTGCCACACCGGCAGTGTGCCCACCACGTTGAGCGGGTTCTCGTAGTGCACGGTGGCGCAGACGGTGCAGGTGGCGCGGTCGCGGTTGTCGTCAGCGGGCATGACGTACTGCACCGGCGACCCGCAGGCCTTGCAGTGCTTGAAGCTGCGGGGCGTGAACATGCCAGGCAGTTTAGGGCCAGTTTTCTCGGTTTCGTGTTGGCGCAAGCCCTGTCTCGATCAGGGGCGTGGTCGCGTGGCATCATCGCGCGCTCCCCCCGTGTTGCCCTTCTCTTGCACTTCTGGAGTGATCTTCCATGAGCTACGTTTTGCCAGTTCCGCGTGTACCTGCCGTACCTGTGTCGGGGGGCGAGGCCGGAGCCCAGTTCCCGGTGCACCGCATCTACTGCGTGGGCCGCAATTACGTGGACCACGCCATCGAGATGGGCCACACCGGGCGCGAGCCGCCGTTCTTCTTCATGAAACCCGCTGACGCAGTGCTGCCGGTGGCCGAAGACCAGGTCGGGCAGATGCACTACCCCAGCCTCACCCATGACCTGCACCACGAGGTGGAGCTGGTAGTGGCCATCGGCAAAGGAGGGCGAGACATCAAGGCGGCCGACGCCACCAGCCACGTCTGGGGCTACGCCGTGGGCCTGGACATGACCCGCCGCGACTTGCAAAGCGAAGCCAAGAAGCTCGGTCGCCCGTGGTGCATCGGCAAGGGCTTCGATCAATCGGCGCCTATTGGTGCGATCCGGCCGGCGGCGCAGTGCTACCTGAATGCCGCCACCCGTATTTCGCTCGACGTGAACGGCGCGGTGAGGCAGCACAGCGTCATCGGCAAATTGATCTGGAGCGTGCCCGAGATCATTGAGCAGCTCTCCACCGCCTGGGAGCTGGCGCCGGGCGACCTGATCTTCACCGGCACGCCCGAAGGTGTGGCGGCTGTGCTGGAGGGCGACACGCTCAGCGCCCGCATCGACGGCGTGGGTTCGCTGCGCGTGAAGGTCGTGAGCGGCTAATGGCGAGCGTCGTGGCGCGGCGGGCCGAGCGCCGGGCCGCCATCGTCCAGAGGCCGATGGCCTTCGGCAGGCACGGGCAGTCCGCAGGGACTGCCCATGTCCGGCCTCAGCTCGCCAAGCCGGCCCGCATCCCCTTGGGGGATCGGCTGATGTATTCATCGGACGAGGGGCAGTCATAGCGATGGAGCTTTACAGCTACTTTCGCTCGTCGGCCTCATTCAGGGTGCGCATCGCGCTGGCGTTGAAGGGTCTGCCTTACGACTACAAGGCCGTGCACCTGGTCAAGGGTGAACAGCTACAGGCGCCGTTCAACACCGTTTCGCCGACGCAGCTGGTGCCTTTGCTGAAAGACGGTGATGCGCTGATTTCCCAGTCCATCGCCATCATCGAATACCTTGAAGAAACCCATCCGAACCCACCGCTGTTGCCCGCCGACGCGCTGGGCCGCGCCCGCGTTCGTGCCTTGGCGCTCGACGTGGCCTGCGAGATTCACCCGCTGAACAACCTGCGGGTGCTGCGCTTTCTTGCCCACGAGCTGAAGATTGGCGAAGACGACAAGAACCGCTGGTACCGCCATTGGGTCGAAACCGGGCTGGAAGCGGTGGAGCGACAACTCGCAGGCAACCCTGCCACCGGGCGCTTCTGCCACGGCGATGCCCCCACCCTGGCCGACGTGCTGCTGGTGCCCCAGATATTCAACGCCCAGCGCATGCAATGCCGCGTCGACCACGCGCCCACCGCGATGCGTGTGTTCAACGAGTGCATGGGCCTGGCTGCCTTCACCGACTCTCAGCCCTCGGCCTGCCCAGATGCCACAGCCTGACCTGCACCCAGACTGGCTGCGGGCGGCATGGCGCCAACCGGGTGTCTCCAGCTTGATGACCACACGTGCAGGTGGCGGCAGCGGGGCGCCCTGGGACAGCATGAACCTGGGCGTGGCGGTTGGTGACGACCCCCAGCGTGTGGCCGACAACCGCAAGCTGTTCGAACACGCGCTGGGCGCGATGCCAGTGTTCATGAAACAAGTGCATGGCACGCGGGTGCTGCGTTTGACACGCGAACATCTGAGCATGCCCGTGCAAGAGGCCGATGCCTGCGTCACCACCGAGCCCGGCCTCGCGTGCACGGTGCAAGTGGCCGACTGCATGCCGGTGCTGTTGGCGGCGCCCGGCGCGGTAGGCGCAGCCCATGCCGGGTGGCGTGGTTTGGCGGGTGGTGTGCTCGAAGCCACCTTGGCGCAACTGTGCGAAACAGCGGGCTGCGAGCCGGCGCAGGTGGAATGCTGGCTCGGGCCTTGCATCGGCCCGGAATCATTCGAAGTAGGAGCCGATGTTCTCGAAGGTTTTGGTGTTCAACCCGCAGCCGCCGACACGCTGCGCTTCAAGCCCTTGCCTGCCGGCAAGTGGCTTGCCAACCTGCCGCTGCTGGCGCGAGACCGCCTCGCGGCAGTCGGTGTGTCGCAAGTCAGTGGAGGCACCTGGTGCACGATGCAGGAGCGATCACGGTTCTTTTCGTTCCGGCGTGACGGCGTCACCGGCCGCATGGCTGCTGCCATCTGGCGGGATTTGCCCGACCTCCGTTCGGGCTGAGCCTGTATCCCCGATCGCGCTGAGCCTGTCGAAGGGAGCCGGCGTGTGCTCCGGTACAGGCACTTCGACAGGCTCGGCGCGAACGGAATTTCTCGCCCTGCGCCGCATCGGCGCTCCCATCACATACAGCACGATCGACAAGGGCATCACCCCATACAACAGCAGAGTGAAGAACGCCCCCAGCACCGTGCCGATCGGGCTCATGGCTTCAGCCGCTGCCATCATCACAACCACGAACATCCAACCAATGGCGACGAGATACATTTTTGTTCTTTCATGAGCCAAATCACGACAATGCCGCACGCAGCGGCGCACACTTTAGCGCTGTGAGCGCTTTCCCGACGACCGCCAAGGAGACACATGAAAACCAAGACATCGCGCCCCCAACCGGCGGCCGCGGCCAGCGCCAGCGCGGAAGGCGCCGCCCAAGCCTATGGCTCCACCGTTGGCGAGATCGTCAAGTCGCTGTCGGACCTGAGCCTGCCGCTGCCTGAGCTGACTAGCCTGCAAAGCGATTACGTCAAGGAAGCCACCGAGCTGTGGAACCGTATCGTCAGCCCCTCCAAGGCTGACGCGCCAGTAAAGCTCGACGACAAGCGTTTTGCCGACGCCTCGTGGGCCGAGAACCCTGCCGCTGCCTTCACCGCCCAGCTGTATTTGCTTAACGCCCGCACGCTGGCCAAGATGGCCGACAGCGTGCAGGGCGAAGAAAAGACCCGCCAGCGTGTGCGCTTTGCCGTGCAGCAGTTCGTGGCGGCTGCATCGCCCAACAATTACCTGCCGCTCAACCCCGAAGCCATGAGCTTGGCGCTCAAGACCCAGGGCGAAAGCATCACCCAGGGTATTCAGAACCTGTGGCAAGACCTGCAGCAAGGCCACATGTCGCAGACCGACGAAAAGGTGTTCGAGGTAGGCCGCAATGTCGCCACTACCGAAGGCCACGTGGTGTTCGAGAACGACTTGTTCCAGCTGCTCGAATACAAGCCGCTCACCAAGACGGTCTTCGAGCGCCCGCTGCTGATGGTGCCGCCGTGCATCAACAAGTACTACATCCTCGACCTGCAGCCAGAGAACTCTCTGATTCGCCACACGGTAGCGCAAGGCCACCGAGTGTTCGTGATGAGCTGGCGCAATGCCGACGAGGCCGTGGCCCAAAAAACCTGGGACGACTACATCGAAGGCGCGGCCCTCAAGGCCATCGAGGTGGTGCAAGAGATCACCGGCGCCAAGACCATCAACACCCTGGGGTTCTGCGTGGGGGGCACGATCCTTGCCACCGCGTTGGCCGTGCTGGCAGCGCGTGGCGAGAAGCCGGCGGCCAGCATGACCTTGCTGACCGCCTTCCTCGATTTCACCAACACCGGCGTGCTGGATCTTTTTGTCGACGAAACCATGGTGCAGATGCGCGAAATGACGCTCGGCCCCGACAGCCCGGGTGGCGGTAGCTTGCTCAAGGGCCAGGAGCTGGCATCGACCTTCAGTGCATTGCGCCCGAACGACCTGGTCTGGAATTACGTGGTGGGCAACTACCTCAAGGGCGAAACGCCCCCACCGTTTGACCTGCTCTACTGGAACAGTGACAGCACCAACCTGCCGGGCCCCATGTACTGCTGGTACCTGCGCAACACCTACCTCGAAAACAACCTCATCAAGCCGGGCAAGACGACGGTGTGCGGCACCCAGGTCGACCTCGGCCTGATCGAAGCGCCCACCTACGTGTATGCGTCGAAAGAAGACCATATCGTTCCCTGGGATGGCGCCTACCGCAACACGCAGGTGCTCAAGGGGGCGAAGTGCCGTTTTGTGCTTGGCGCCTCCGGCCACATCGCTGGCGTGATCAACCCGCCGGAGAAGAAAAAACGCAGCCACTGGATCGGCTCAGCGGCGGCATTGCCAGGCACGGCGCAGGCATGGTTCGACAAGGCGAAAGAAAATGCCGGCAGCTGGTGGCCCGACTGGGATGCCTGGCTCAAGAGCCACGGCGGCAAGCAAGTGGCGGCGCCCAAGACACCGGGAAACCGCCAATACAAACCCACAGAACCTGCACCGGGGCGCTACGTCAAACAGAAGGCTTGACCGGCTCCATGCGCAGGCACACATTCATACAACCCGTGGCACCAACAGGAGAATCCACATGACCGACATCGTGATCGTTGCAGCCGCCCGTACCGCCGTGGGCAAGTTCGGCGGCAGCCTCGCCAAGGTGGCCGCGCCCGAACTCGGCTCCGCGGTGATCATCGAGCTGCTCAAGCGCGCCAAGCTCACGGGCGACCAGATCAATGAAGTGATCCTTGGCCAGGTGCTCACGGCCGGCTCGGGCCAGAACCCGGCGCGCCAGTCCGTCATCAAGAGTGGCCTGCCGCAGTCGGTGCCGGCGCTGACCATCAACGCCGTGTGCGGCTCCGGCCTCAAGGCGGTGATGCTTGCGGCGCAATCGATACGCGATGGCGACGCTGAAATCATCATCGCCGGTGGGCAAGAAAGCATGAGCATGTCGCCCCACGTGCTGCCCAACTCGCGCGATGGCCAGCGCATGGGCGACTGGAAGCTCGTCGACACCATGATCGTCGACGGCCTGCTCGATGTGTACAACCAGTACCACATGGGCATCACCGCCGAGAACGTGGCCAAGAAGTACAGCGTCACCCGCGAAGCGCAAGACGCGCTCGCCCTGGG
>JACMKW010000469.1 GCA_014379885.1 Rhizobacter sp. | reverse complement strand
CTGCAGCCGCGGCTCGATGATGCCGGCCAGCGTCTGCACCCGAATCGCGCGCTTCGTCGTCAGCCCTTCGTCGTGCACGAATTTTACAAAGCAGCGGGCACCGTTGCCGCACTGCTCTACTTCATCACCACTGCCGCCGTTGAAGATGCGGTAGCGGAAATCAACATCTGGCGTGCGACTCTTCTCCACCACCAGGATCTGGTCGGCGCCCACGCCGAAGCGGCGGTCGCCCAGCACGCGGTACTGCTCGGGGCTCAGGTCGATCGGGGCCTGCGTGGCGTCGAGCATCACGAAATCGTTGCCCGCGCCCTGCATCTTGGTGAAGCGCACTTTCATGCACGGGATTATCGCCCCAGCACACGCACGATCTCCCGCTCAATGGCTTCCTCATCGCCTTCGCCGACGTGTTTGAACACGATGCGTCCCTCGCGGTCGACGAGGTAGAGCGACGGCCAGTACTGGTTGCGGTAGGCCGACCAGGTGCGGTAGGCATTGTCTTGCGCCACCGGGTAGCGAATGTCGTGGCGCCTGATCGCGGCCTGCACGTTGGCGGTCTCGCGCTCGAATGAAAACTCAGGGGTGTGCACGCCCACGATCACCAGGCCTTGTGCCGCATAACGCTCGTGCCAGCGTTTGAGGTGCGGCAAGGTGCGCACGCAGTTGATGCAGGCGTAGGTCCAGAAGTCCACCAGCACCACCTTGCCGCGCAGGCTTTCCATCGTGAGCGGCGATGAGTTGAGCCAGGTCGTGATGCCGACGAACTCTGGCGCGGCCTCCGGTTGATTTGAACTGGCCGCTTGCGCCTTGGCCGGAAACGACACCGCCTGCGCCACCCAGGCCGCAGCGGTGGTGTCCCAACCCCAGTGCATGGCCGAGGCTACGGCGATCACCACCACGCCGAATCCCTGGCGGATGGCGCCGGCATGCCGTGTCAGCGTGCGTGTGCGCTGCAGCACCTCTTGGCCACCATAAGCAATGGCCAGCATCGGCAGCGCGCTGCCCAGGCTGTAAGCGAACAGCAGCGCGGCGGCCTGGGTGGTGTCCGACTGCGCCGCGACCAGTGCAAGGATGCTCGCCAGCACGGGGCCGGCACAGGGCGTCCACAAGAGCCCGAGCGTCAGCCCCAGGCCGAAGCCGCCCCACGCTCCTGGCGCCATGCCGCGTTGCGCCGCCCAGTTGGCGACGCCACCGAGCGGCGCCATCACACGCTCGAACAGGGCCGGCCACAGCAGCAGGCCACCGAAGAGCCACAGCACCACGATCGCACCTTGCCGCAGCGCACCCTGCGACACGCCCAGCACACGCACCGACGAGCCGAACAGCAGCGCCGTAACGGAGAACGCCAGCACGAAGCCGAGCACGATGAAGAGCGGGCGGCTGCGCGAAGCCAGCTTGCCACCACCCACCGCCGCTCCCAGCAAGAGCGGCAGCATCGGCAGGACGCAAGGGCTCGCCACCGTCGCCAAGCCCGCAGCCCCAGCCAATGCGAGTTCCAGCACGTTCATTGGCCCGGCGCGCGCAACCAGCGCTGCGTTTGGCCGAAGAGCGGCAGGCCCACATAACCACGCACCAGCAGCTCGGCCTGCGCATTCGGCCTGGTCTCGATCTCCACCTTGGCGCGGTAGGTCTTGGCGTTCTCGCGGTTGTAGATCTGGCCACGCCAGACCTTGGGCGCAGCGTCGCCTTCATCCGGCACCAGGTCGACCAGGATCTTCATGCCCAGCGCTGGGCGCGGGTCGGCCGGTGCCATGGGCTCGCCGTCGCGGCTCATCGAGTTGTTGGCCAGCACCTTGGTCACGGTGCCGCACAAGGCGTTGCCGCAAGGCGCGATCTCGACTTCGAGATTCCCGCTGGCGGTGACCCAGCGGCCTCGCGGGTCGTTGGCCTGGGCCAGGGTGGCTGTGCTCAGCAGCACGGTGCCCAGGGTGATGAACAGTTGCTTCGGCAGCATCGCAGGTCTCCATTCGGTTGAGGAGCCCACATTTCACACAGCCGTGGTGTGCGGCGCATGTCGCCATGTCGCCGACATGTCTCCAGCGGCGCGCCAGACAAAGAGCGATACAAACCCGCACCACCATCGCCGCCGAATGCCCTTAAGGTCACAACCCATGGACACCCCGGACCACCTGCTGCTCGTCGACGACGATCGCCAGCTGCTCGAGCTGCTGCGCGAATACCTGCAGGCCGCCGGCTTTCGCATCAGCACCGCCGAAAACGGAACACAGATGCGCAGCGTGCTGGCAGCGCAACGCATCGATCTGGTCGTGCTCGACCTCATGCTG